>JBBIQC010000389.1:0-5205 GCA_037442585.1 Oscillatoriales cyanobacterium bin_317 | reverse complement strand
CGGTTGCGAATATATGACGGGCGGTAAGGTCGTCGTTCTCGGCCCCACCGGACGTAACTTTGCCGCCGGAATGAGTGGTGGAGTCGCTTACATTCTCGATGAAATCGGTGACTTTGCCACTCGCTGCAACACCTCAATGGTCGGCTTGGAACCCCTGGAAGACCCAGAGGAAATCAGCGAGATCTACCAACTGATCCAGAACCATGTGAACTACACCGGAAGCCGCAAAGGTCAGAAAGTGCTGGATCACTGGGAGGAGATGCGACCCAAGTTCGTGAAAGTCATGCCACGGGATTATAAGCGCGTGTTGCAGGCTCTCAAGAATGCGATCGCCTCTGGCCTCAGCGGGGATGAAGCCCTGAATGCCGCCTTTGAAGAAAACATCCGCGACGTTGCCCGTATTGGCGGCAGTTAATTCTGCTCAGATCTCCGACTTTTTGCTCAGACTTTATGTCCATTCCTGATTCTTAGCTCAAAAGTCGGAGATCTTTGTTCAGGTCAATTTGCTGCTAAACCCGCCCCTACAGGTTTGCCTGAAACCCAACAAATTCTGCTCTGTTGGGTTTCGTAGCCTCAACCCAACCTACTCAAATTGCACTACCTACTCAAATTGCACTAATTTATTTTTTGGTACAAAAATATCAATGGTTGTTAAGGGAGGAGTTACTTTTCAATCAGCCTTTAAGGGAGTTGTATTTGAACCTGTTGAAATTTCTTCTTCTGACCCGCAAATTATAAGAGTATCGATTTCGGCATCAGAACATGACGGTGTTCTACTAACAATTGAGCTTGATAGTTTAGCAAATTTTGAAGATGCTACTCGTAAAGCTAAAGAGTTCGCTTCATATATAGCTAAGATGCTGACGTTTGAATTTAATGTATTTCACCAGAATTTTAAATGGGTAAGTGATACCTTAATTGAAGAAAGACCTGATGGTAATTCTGAAATAATTGTGACTTTGGGTATAGGTGTTGGAATGGAGATTGATTCCGTGACGAAACTAGGTGAAAAAAGTTTAAGTACTCTTAAAGATTCACTTCAAAAGAAACCTTCTGAGTCTTTCCCTTATGATCAGTTTTACTATGCTCTTGGATTGACTGATGCTATTTCAAAGTTTATGGCTTTATATAACATCGTATTAACTTTATGTAATGATCGTCAGGAGGATGTAGATAGATTTGTATTAGAAATACAGCCTGATATACCCGCTCACCCTCCTTACAAGTCAAGAAAATCAGGTATACATGAAACTCTTTACACACGATTACGGAATCAGATTGCTCACGTTCGTCCTGGAAGCACAATTGAATCAACTGGTAGAGAAATGGAGCAAATTTTAGGTGGGCTTATCGAAGTCACCAAAAAGAGGATTAATAAAACCTTTCCAAAACTTTAGTTAGTATAGGTATGACTTTTAGCTATGGAAACCAGAGAGATTAAGATTCGAGTGAATGCAGAAGCAGCCCGTATATTTGAAACTGTTTCAGAGGAACAGCAGCAAAAAATGGAGGTTTTATTGAGTTTAAAGTTGAGCGATTTGACACATCAAAAGCGATCGCTGGAAGACATTATGAGCAACATTAGTCAGAAAGCAAAAGAGCGAGGATTAACACCAGAAATTTTGAATTCTATATTGAATGAAGCGTAAGATGAAAAATCGAACAAACTCTAGTAAATGTAAAGTTTTACTTCAACCTGAATTAGCAGCCGATAGTGCCGTAATGATAGCTGTAAACGCAGGAGATAGGCCCGATATGATCACAACCGTGGCTGTTGCAATGATGATTGTAGTTGCCATTCTTACCATGCCATCTGTGCCCTTCTGGTAAGTATCAAACTTGAAATCGAGTTTATCAACTTTGTCGTTTAGCTGGCCTACCTCACCCCTTAGCTTGCTCACCTCACCCCCTAGCTGCCCCAACTCCTCACTTAGCTCAAGTAATGCTTCTCGAATATCACGATTGTCTGGATTCTCTGGTATTTGCATCACTCTTCCCTCTTGCTCTTAACCTGCTTCTTTAATTAGCCTAACCCATCCCCTATCTCCCCAAACTATTTCATCCCTCAATCCAAAATCCAAAATCGTAAATCCAAAATCGTACTATGGGCAAACCAACTGGCTTTATCGAATTTCTCCGCGAATTACCTTCAGAAATTGCACCCAGCGATCGCATTCGTAACTGGGATGAATTCCATTTACCCATGCCCGAAGATCGACTGCGGACGCAGGGTGCGCGTTGTATGGACTGTGGCACACCCTTCTGTCATACCGGAACCGTGATCAGCGGCATGGCCAGCGGTTGTCCCATCCATAACCTGATCCCGGAATGGAATGATCTGGTCTATCGGGGACTCTGGCGGGAAGCCCTCGATCGCCTGCACAAAACCAACAACTTCCCGGAATTCACGGGGCGAGTCTGTCCTGCTCCCTGCGAAGGTTCCTGTGTCCTGGGTATCCACAATCCTCCGGTAACGATTAAGAATATTGAGTATTCGATCGCCGAAAAAGGTTGGGAAGAAGGCTGGATCACTCCCAATCCCCCGGCCAAACGCACCGGCAAGAAAGTCGCTGTGATTGGCTCTGGGCCTGCGGGACTGGCGGCAGCGGCACAACTGAATACCGCAGGCCATGAGGTGACGGTGTATGAACGGGCCGATCGTCCCGGTGGACTGCTGATGTACGGCATCCCCAACATGAAGTTGGATAAGGAACAGGTGGTGCTGCGCCGTCTGAGAATTCTGGAGCAGGAAGGTGTGAAGTTTGTCTGCAATACCGAAGTAGGGAAAGACCTGCCTGCCGAAACTTTGTTAAAGGAATTTGATGCCGTTGTCCTCTGCATTGGAGCGACCAAACCCCGTGATTTGCCGATCGAAGGCCGCGAGTTGAAAGGGATTCACTTCGCAATGGAATTCCTTACCGCGAATACCAAGTCTTTATTGGATCAGCAGCGGGGTGATGATTTCATCTCGGCTGCAGGCAAAGATGTGGTGATTATTGGCGGTGGCGACACGGGAACCGACTGTGTAGGAACCTCCATTCGGCATGGTTGTACCAGTTTAGTGCAGTTGGAAATCATGCCCAAACCCCCGGAAACTCGTGCCCCTGACAACCCCTGGCCGGAATGGCCCAAGATTTACCGGATGGATTACGGTCAGGAAGAAGCGGCGGCTAAGTTTGGTGATGACCCACGGGTATATACGACCACCGCAACCAAATTTGAGGGTGATGAAAACGGTCATGTAAAAGCGGTTCACACCGTTCAGGTGCAGTGGGAACGCAACGAGAAAGGCCAATTCATTCCCCAACCCATTCCCGGCACTGAAAAAATTCTCCCCGCCCAACTGGTACTGCTGGCGATGGGCTTCCTGGGGCCAGAACAGCCGCTGATTGATGCGCTGGGACTCGATCGCGATCCCCGCAGCAACATCAAAGCCGACTACGGGAAATATGCCACCACCATTCCCGGTGTGTTTGCCGCTGGTGATTGTCGTCGCGGTCAAAGTTTAGTCGTCTGGGCATTTAATGAAGGTCGGGAAGCGGCGCGGGAGTGCGATCGCTACCTCATGGGACACACCGATTTACCTTAAAAGACAAAAGCAGAGGGTAGAGGGCAGAAGGCAAGGAGTGTTTCTCATTCCTTCCTTTTTGCCCTCTATTTTTTATGAGTTAAATAGAAAACATTCAAGAGTACCCGCAGGGGGAATATTAATGGCTTAAGGCTCTTTCTAGAATAAGGTGACAGGCTAAAAAATGATAGCAAAATAATCTTCGTCTCCTTAATGAAGAGAGCCAAACATTATGCGAACTCAAGAAGAAAGTCCTCAAGCTCCTGGTAATGAGTTACACAACAATCACCATGAAGAAGCGGATATTCCATCTTCAAATGAAAGTTCTGATCTTGGCATTAGAGACAAGCTTTTCCTATACGCATCAAGCACGGAAATACTGCTTGGACTGATATTAGTTTATCTCCCAATTATTCCTCTCATCCCGATCATTCCATCCATTCTTCTTGGTTCAGGAATTGCCACCTTTGTCTATCGATTCATGGGCGGCCTGAAGCACAATGACTCATTAGCAATGGGTGGGATCAAATTAACTGGTACTTTAGCTAGCCTATTAATCGCTGCAAGTGTTGTTAACACATTACTTGAAAAGCAGGTTGAAGAAATCCAGTTGTCCTTTAAGCCTGCAGAAGGAGATGTCCTGGTTTTAAAGAAATCTAATGGAGAACTCGTCAACTTAGAAGTCGAAAGCAAGAGTCACAGAATCAAATACAAAATCAATAATGATTCTACAATCCTTTCAGATAATTTCAAAAGTCTTAATCCAGTTAAAAGTAGCTGTCTGGATGGAAGAGGAATTTGCAGAGATGAGTGGAAGCCTGTTCTACTTGCCCTTGCTGATGGACTAAAGCACAACCAGGCGGCTGTATGCGAAGACTATGCGAGAGAGCTAGATCAGATTCCTATTCAAATCTCTCCTCCTCAGGAAAAAGAAGGAGTAGTCGTTAATCCTGTTCTTGTAAGTATTACTGATAATGTAAAAGTTCCGTGTCCCAATAGCCAATCTCGCGCTAATAGGCCAATGCTAATATTCATCAGTCCCGATACCGCTAAGAATCTTGGCAAGGCTCAATTGAAACCAGGCCAGATTACAAAGGGTGCTGCAAAAATTGCCCCTTTAAGAGGAATATTATTCGATTACAAATCGGCTAGTAAATTGACCAATTACAATCTTGCTGAACGATTAAACACATCCTCCAATTAAAACGTTTAACTACTAATTTCAAGAGGTGTAATCTATGAAAACACTAATATTAACAATGGCTTTATGCATTGAAGTCCTGCTTACATTAGCCTGGACGATTACCCCAGCCCTCGCTGCCAATTGTGTCTACAATGGCAAGTCCTATCCTCCTGGAACTCGTATAGGCCCCCTGGTTTGTCAGGCTGATGGAACCTGGAAAGATACATCCAAATAAGTAGATAGGAGCAATTAAATGGAAGCTGTTTGTAGGTGGTTGGGTTGAAGCATCAAACCTAACGATCGATGAAATTATTTTTAGTTTTTCAATTGAGTGTACTGCTGAATCGCTAACACCAGATCTTCGGGAGTGCCGATATCGAGATAAACTCCTGTCTCGAATCTGGTTGACTGACAAAACTTATTGAACAAAGCAGTAGGAATTGACTGTAAACTC
>JBBIQC010000388.1:0-5207 GCA_037442585.1 Oscillatoriales cyanobacterium bin_317 | reverse complement strand
CGCCAACTCTTCCTCCACTGGCAAATTGAACCCGCCCTCCAGAATGCCGACTATGTGATGACCCTGAGGCTGCAAAAAGAACGCATGACCAGCCATCTCTTACCCAGCTTGCGGGAATATCATCAACGATTTGGCATTACTCGCGATCGCTTGCAACTGTGCCAGCCAGAGGTGAAAGTGCTGCACCCCGGCCCGGTGAATCGGGGCGTCGAAATTAGTTCCGATCTGATGGATGATCCGCAATTCAGCCTGATTTCCCAGCAAGTCACCAGTGGTGTGGCGGTACGGATGGCCTTGCTGTACTTAATGGGTGGTAGTCGGTGAACGTTCAGGATATTGGTGAGCAAGGTTTGTTGAAATGTCTGCAAGCATTCTGTCCGCCAGATATTGTAGGTGATGATGGGGCGGTGCTGCAGGTGAAACCGGGGCGATCGCTGGTTGTGACAACGGATGTGTTGGTGGATGGCGTACATTTCAGCGATCGCACCACTGATCCTACCGATGTTGGCTGGCGAGCCGCCGCTGCCAACCTATCCGATTTAGCGGCAATGGGAGCTATCCCACTGGGAATCACCGTAGGCTTAGGCGTTCCGGGAACTTTATCAGTAGATTGGGTGGAACAGCTTTATCAGGGCTTGTTTGCTTGCTTACAGCGATACGAAACGCCGATCGTGGGAGGTGATGTGGTGCGATCGCCCGTGATCACCGTTTCCATTACCGCCTTTGGGGAGGTAGAACCAGACCGAATTATCAGCCGGGGAACCGCTCAACCGGGACAGGCGATCGTGACTACCGGCGTTCACGGAGCCTCCCGCGCGGGCCTGGAACTCTTGCTGCATCCCGATCAAGGCCAATCCCTTCATGTCAGCGATCGCACTACCTTGATCCACGCCCACCAACGTCCCACCCCCCGCCTCGATGTCCTCCCTATTCTTTGGGCCATCCTCAACCCATCACAACCGCCCCCCTCACCCCCGACTTCTCCCCTCACTGGAATGGACAGCAGCGATGGACTGGCCGATGCCGTCATTCAGATCTGCCGTGCCAGTCATGTGGGAGCCAGGATCGATCGCTGTCAAGTTCCGCTCCCTGCGGCCCTGACCCAGTGGGTTTCGCAAGAACAGGCTTGGCAGTGGGCTTTGTACGGCGGAGAAGATTTTGAGTTAGTGCTATGTCTTCCTCCTGCAGTGGCGCAACAATTAGTCACCCAGCTAGGAGGAGGGGCCAGGATAATTGGTACAACTACGGCTGAATCAGGGGTTTGGTTGGTGGATTCCAGTAACACTTATCCAGACGAGCGATTAACCCTTGAGCAAGGATTTCAGCATTTTTCTGAAGGATCAAAGTGATCTGCGACCGGGTACGATCGCCGTCGGTCTGATTAAACTTTTGCAACACGTTAAACGAAGCCGCCAGCAGGGAAACTTATGATTGAGATAGACAGACGTTATGGATCATGCTCCACTGTAGAGAGGTGTTCCACAGGTCATCAGGTGCAGTTGTCAATCCAGGCTATTCCAGAATCGCATTGAGTGCTTGTAAATTCTGCATTTTATCTAGATTGGGGGGTAGCCAAAGCAGGGTAGTTTATGGTTCAAAGATAGAAGGGCTTTGGTAGGAAGAAGTTATGAAATCACATGCTGAAAAAAAACAAGGGAAGTCTGATGAGACATTGAATCATGCTCAGCCTGAATTCAATTTTGAGTTATGGGCAAGACAGGTTCGGCCTCAGTTACTGGCTTCTATTCAAAAACGCGGAATGAGATAAACCAGGTTCAGCTAGAAAACTGGGTTTCCCATATAAGAAACGATGATTCTAGACTTGGAAAAGGTTTAATTCTTAAATTGTGTACGAGATAACCCTTTAAGAATAAAGCTGATTCTGGCGGGAATTGTTAGGCAACCCTTTTGCAACCGTCTTGAGTCCTTATGGGCAGTCGCGCAGTTGCAGAAGGGTTTGCCATTTGGGGGATGTAATTGAATCAAGCTTGCACCACAAGTTAACTTTAGCCGCTAGAATATCTGCCTAAAGGGTATTGCTATTTTGCCATGAATCAGAGTTTACAGGATGTGCAACGTCAGCAAGGGGCAGAGTTTGCAGCAGGCTCCATTCCTGCAAGTTTTGGCAATGAGGCGATCGCCCTGCAAGCCGCCCGACATGGTGTAGCGATTTGCGATCGTTCCCACTGGGGCCGGATTCAACTCAGTGATGCCGATCGCAAAACGTTTTTGCATAACCAGAGTACAAACGACTTTAATTGCCTGCAACCGGGAGAAGGGTGCGATACCTTATTTGTCACCTCGACGGCCCGCACGATCGATCTGGCAACGGCTTATATCCTGGACGATGCAGTGATCGTAGTGGTTTCACCTAATCGTCGAGAGTATTTATTGAAATGGCTCGATCGCTATATCTTCTTTGGCGACAAAGTGACCTTGAAGGATATCACCAGCGAGACAGCTATGTTCAGTCTGATTGGGCCAGAAAGCCCTGCGCTGTTAGCCAAATTGGGCATCCAACCGTTCGCTGATCAATCCTATGCCCACCACCGTTTGGCAACGATCGCAGGGCAGTCAGTGCGAGTAGCGGTAGGGAGTGGATTGGCTCTGGACGGGTATACCTTAATTCTGGACGCTGGGAGCGCGGCTCCAGTCTGGCAAGCGCTGGTTGAAACTGGAGCCATACCCCTGGGAGATCGCGCCTGGGAACAACTGCGAATTGAACAAGGACGACCCGCACCAGATCGGGAACTGACTGAGGATTACAACGCAGTAGAAGCCTCTCTCTGGCAGGCTATTTCAATTAACAAAGGCTGCTATATCGGGCAGGAAACGATTGCCCGGTTAGATACTTATAAAGGTGTTAAGCAACAGATCTGGGGAATTCGCCTGAATGCGATCGCAGAACCCGGAACCCCCATCAAACTCGGAGAGGAAAAAGTCGGTATCCTCACCAGTCTGACAAATACTGAAGCAGGACCATTTGGATTAGGCTATGTCCGCACAAAAGCCAGCCAGTCAGGGCTGAAGGTGCAGGTGGGAGATAGTGAAGGTGAACTGGTGGAGGTCCCCTTCTTGCAGCGCGATCGGCAGGGGTGATGTTAAGTTTGCTCAAGATCTCTAAGTTTTCCGGGCTTCATCCCTATTCTTGATGACTGCAAGGGCCGCTGTCCTGAAATAATTAATGACGGATTGTTTTTGCAGAGTCGCCAGCAGGCAGTGTGGTTTCCATGAAGCTCCGTTCGTTTTTTAATGCCTTAGGTGTGGTGGTAGCGGGATTGCTGCTCCTGGCTGCCGCTGGTTTTTACTGGATTTTTGCCCATAGCCCCTTAACGCTACTACGAGAAGCGTCATCGGCTCCTGCAGCCAGTATATTTGTACCCAAACAAGCCCCGGCAATGGTGTCTCTGCTGGTCAATCCCGATCGCCTGGAAGCCTTTCAACAGATTTCGACTCGACCCGGTGAGCGACGGCAGGCTCATCAGGAACTGACTCAATTCAAACAAGGCTTGCTGGCTGACACGGGCTTGAACTATGCCCAGGATATCCAACCCTGGTTGGGCGAGGAACTTACTCTGGCGTTGACGACCCTGGATATCGATCGCGATCGCACCAATGGTTCACAACCGGGTTATCTGCTGGCGATTGCTACTAAGGATCCCGAGCGATCGCGGGAATTTCTGGAATTGTTCTGGCAAAAACGGGCGATCGCGGGAGCTGACCTCACCTTCGAGCAGTATCAGGGCGTGAAGCTGATTTATGCAGAAAACCCCTGGCTACAGCCAAACGACGCAAAGGCAAAAGACAAAGTAAAGGAAGACTTCCCTGCTGGACTGGCCTCTTCCCTCAAAGCCAGTTCCTTAGCCAGTGCCATAGTTGGAAATCAGTTTGTGTTGTTTGCCAATCATCCTAAGGTGCTGCGGGATGCGATTACCAACGTCCAGGCCCAAGATTTGAATCTCAGTCAGTCTAAAGTCTATACCAAAGCATTAGCGGCATTAACCGGGCCACGTATTGGGCTGGCCATTGTGAATCTGCCTCACATGGCTCGCTGGTTAGAAGCAGAAGCCATTACCCCAGCCACAGCAACCTCGGCTGGCCAGGATACCTTAAAGCAGGTAGCCGCCGCGATACCCGATGGCACCTATGAGACCATAGCGATCGCGGTGGGGTTAGAGCGTCTGGGACTCATGGCTGAAGCGGCACTGCTGACCGCAGACGGTAAGGGGCCAAGCACTACACCACCCCTCTCTGAACCCGTGGGTGCTCTGCAATATCTGCCTGCGACCAGTTCCTTTTCTGCATCAGGCCAGGATCTGAACCGGGTATGGAATCAGTTGTCGGATAGTTTGCAGGGATACGATCGTCTATCTCTGCTGATTAATCAACCTTTGCAAACGCTAGAAACCCGCTGGCAGGTGAATGTGCCTCAAGACATTTTTAGCTGGGTTAAAGGAGAATATGCCTTGGGCCTGGTATCCGATGCTGGTAAAACTGATCAAGCAGATAGCCGGAGTAAGCAACGCGGCCAGGGAAGAGCCTCTCAATTCGTCGAGGCTTTAGCCAAAAAAGATTGGGTGTTTGTGGCTGAACGATCGAATGCTTCAGCCAGTCAGGAGGCGATCGCCCACCTGGATGATCTGGCGAAGCAAAAGGGATACAGCGTGGGATTGTTGCAACTTGATGGGCAACAAGTTTCCGCCTGGACTCGCCTTTCTACTGCTGCGCAAAACACCAGCAACACCGTACAGGCGGATGTTCGAGGCGTACACACCTCAATCAACAACTATGAAATCTTTGCCACCTCGGTTCAGGGCATGGAGGCCGCATTACAAGCCATCAATCATTCCCTGGCAGACGAAAAAATATTTCGGCAAGCGATCGCCCCCATGCATCAACCCAACAATGGCTATCTGTATCTGGATTGGCCAGCCAGTCGTCCCATTCTGGAAGGTCAATTTCCCCTGCTAAAGGTGATTGAATTGGCTGGTAGCCCTATCTTTAGGCATCTGCGATCCCTCACCCTGAGCAGTTACGGCAGCCAGTCCGGCATCCAGCGGGGAGGAGTATTTATCCAATTAAGCTAGGGCAGGGGGAGGAGTTGAGAGTTGAGAATTAAGAGTTGAGAGGTTAGGAAGTGATGATGAGGTAATGAGATGATGAGATGAGTGCAGGAGTTGGTTGACTGTCAAAACTCATGCACCCTC
>JBBIQC010000387.1:1703-5215 GCA_037442585.1 Oscillatoriales cyanobacterium bin_317 | reverse complement strand
ACCTGCTCACCGGGTTGATTCAGCCATCCAGCGGACAAATGCTCCACAACGGCGAAGTTATTTCGCGCCTGCGACCCTACCGGATTGCTGCCAGAGGGATCGCCCGTACCTTTCAAAACATTCGCCTGTTCGGGGATCTGTCGGCTCTGGAGAATGTCATGATTGCCCAGCACGTTCATACTCGCAGCGGTTTATTGACTGGCGTACTCGGCCTGCCACCCGCCCCCCAGGAAGAACAGTCAACTCATGAAAAGGCTCAGGAGTTACTGTCCTTGGTGGGGCTGCGCGATCGGGCTGCAGAAAAAGCTAAAAACTTTGCTTATGGAGATCAGCGCCGCCTGGAAATTGCCCGTGCCCTGGCCTTAAATCCCAAAGTGCTGCTATTAGATGAACCTGCAGCAGGCATGAACCCAAATGAGAAACATCAACTGAGCGGCTTCATTCGCAGCATTCGAGACCAATTCAACCTGACGGTGCTCTTCATTGAACATCATGTTCCCCTGGTGATGGGGCTGTGCGATCGCATCGCCGTCCTTGATTTTGGCCAACTGATTGCCCTGGGAGATCCCGCAAAAGTCAAAAACGATCCCGCTGTGATTGAAGCCTATTTAGGAGGAGAATGATTTTGCATTGACAGCACTTTCCAGTAAGGTGCATGCTTCTCACTTTCATAAAGCCCTTCAAGGTTTTGTAGACGTGCCCACCCTCCGATTTGTGGCTGACCAATCCAAAATCCAAAATCCAAAATCTCCTATGCCCGATCCCTTGCTTGAAATTATCGGACTGAGTGTGAACTACGGCGGCATCCAGGCATTGCAAGACATTGATCTGGTGATCAATCCAGGGGAAGTAGTGACCCTCATCGGGGCCAATGGAGCCGGAAAAACCACCACGCTGAGAGCCATTTCACGAGTTCTCAATGTTCGCAGTGGCCGGATTATCTACAACGGACAGGACATTACTCGACGACGTGCCCATGAGGTGGTGTCGATGGGGATTGCTCACAGTCCAGAGGGACGGCGAATTCTGGCCCGACAGACAGTACTGGATAATTTGGAATTGGGAGCTTACACCCGCTCCGATCGCCTGGGGATCAAAGCTGACATTGAACAGCAGTTTCTCACCTTTCCCCGGTTAGCCGAACGACGCAATCAGTTGGCCGGAACTCTCAGCGGTGGCGAACAGCAAATGCTGGCGATCGCCCGTGCTTTGATGAGTCGTCCCAAATTGCTGCTGCTGGATGAGCCCAGTCTGGGACTAGCCCCAGCGATCGTCCGGGAAATTTTCAGCATTATCCAAAATCTCCACACCACAGGCGTAACGATCCTGCTGGTGGAACAGAATGCCAATCTAGCCCTGCAACATGGCGATCGGGGCTACGTCCTGGAAGCCGGACGCATTACCCTCACTGGCAAGGCAGCAGATTTATTAAATGATGATCGCGTCAAGCAAGCCTATCTGGGATAACCGTCTCACTCTCCTCAAAACTCTTAGACCTGATCCGGATCAATCCCCAGCGATCGCAACTGGGCCGCCAGTCGTTCCGCCCGTTCCCGTTCCTGCTGGGCTCGTTGGCGCTCTTGCTCCGCTCGTTGGCGTTCCTGCTCTAGCTGGTGTTGCTGTTGCTCCACCTGTTCTATAGCCCAGGGTAAGAGGTTTCCAGCCGCATCCCACCAGCGTAACCAGTACCCCGATCGGCCTTCTTTCTCACCCTGCCATACCCCTAAGAACAAATTCATCGGCTCCAGCCAGTACCACTGATGATCAGGAGGTGAGACTAACTGATAGCGATCGTCCTGCCGTTGGTACACCTCTAACGCTCCCTGAGCCGGATTAAAAATGACGTAAATCGGAATCTGTAAAATCTGCTCATAGAAAAACCATTTACCGGGTGGAAAGGTCTGTTTAGAGGAATACTCGCTGCCTTCCGTTTCAGAAAGGAATTCCATCACAACCTGTGGAACGTCTCCCTCCAGATGGGGCGTATAGCTCCGGCGATCGGTATTAGGAGGCGGGGATACAACTCTTGCAACATACATCCAGTCCGGGGCTTTGATGACCAGATTGTCATTCACCGTGGCACATATTCCCAGATTCGAGGCAATCAACATTTCCGGCTGAATATATCCAACCAGTTCCAGGCTTTCTCGCAGAGCACCAGCAATCAGGGGTTGACCAACGTTTTCCACGGGTTCGTCGTCTAATTTGAAATCCTCAGGTAAAGCTTCCCAGCGGATCTTAAGGGTGGGCTGGGATGGAAGCGGAGTTGGAGTAACAACCATCGGGCAAACTCCTGATAACGAGTTGACCCAATTCTATCTAAAACCTTGTCCAAGTCCAGAACCGGAGTTTCCCTCATCGGAAAACGACCGTTCTCTAGCTGGACTTGGTTTAGAAACGAGAAGGGACTTCTACCCAGGTGCCAGTGAGGTCAGATTGATGGCACAGATCCATGAGTAATTGAGAATAAACCCCTTCCTGTAACGAAGGAACCGGGGTTTGCCTTTGATCAATTCCCTGCACCCAGCGATCGACAATGCGAATGAAGGGAGCAATTCGCCCATCCTCCCAGGTACGAGGAAAAGCCAACCGTTCGGGAATCTCCAGTTCTGCCAGGGGTTCTCCCTGCTGACTGCCCCAGAGTTGGAAGCCATGCACATAATCCTTCTGATTACTGCTGCCGAGGACGAGGGTACCGCGATCGCCATAGACCTCTACCCAGTGTCCCCGTCCCTGATAGGTGGCTGCACTGAGGGAGAGTTGCACCGGAGTACCGTCGGCCAACTCCATCATGATCAGACAGGTATCATCCGCATCCACAGGTCTCAGTTGTCCACCGCTCAGGGGGTCAGGGCGCATCGGAATGGAAACCGATAACTGAGCAGACAGCCGTTTTACTGGCCCAAATAACCAGTCCAGATAGTCACAGGCATGGGAACCGATCGCCCCCAAGGCACCCCCACCCTGCGACTTTTGGGCGTACCAGTTCCAGGGACGGGAGGCATCCGCCCGACCGGAGACCAACCAATCAATTTTAATCAGCCGTTTCTGCCCCACATAACCGTCAGCCAGCAGTTCCGCCAATCGCATCCAGGCTGGAATACAGCGAAACTCAAAATTCATCGTCGTAATCAGTTCTTGGGCTGTAGCCAATTGGTGTAATTCCTGCGCCTCACGCACATTGAGAGTAGTGGGTTTTTCCAGCAGCAAATGTTTGCCAGCTTGCAGTACCGTTTTCGCCATCGGGTAATGCAAAAACGGAGGCGTGGAAATGCTAACTCCTTGCACGTCCGGCAAAGCCACAATTGCTTCTACGGTTTGGCAGGCATACGGGATGGAGTGCGCCTCAGCGATCGCCTGCGCTTTGGCCAGATCGCGGTGATAAACCGCCACGATTCGGGTTCGGTGATGAGCTTGAAACGCTGGAATATGAACCTTCTGACCAAATCCCGTGCCCACAACGGCAACCCCAATTTCAGCCTGTGACATACCTGCAGCCAACGCAACACTTA
>JBBIQC010000387.1:0-1657 GCA_037442585.1 Oscillatoriales cyanobacterium bin_317 | reverse complement strand
CCAGAGAGTCAGATAAAACTGATGGAATCGCGTAGTATGGCAAGTAGTGCATAAAGACAGGCGTACCATGTCCCAAGGCTTATCGACCGAAGTGGATGAGTTGCCAGATATCAGCCATCTGGCGATCGAAGATGATACCCCCGTGGATAACTTAATTTCAGAAAAACAACAACGCTTATTGACAGAATCTCTCTACAGCAATACTTCTGTGCTGGGGGAGCGGCTTTTTTTAGTGGCAGCCAACGTGGGAGTATTTTATGCCAGTAGAAAACCACCTCTGGTACCGGACGTGTTTTTGAGCCTGGATGTGGAAGTCCCTCAGGATTGGACGCAGAAAAAAAATCGCACATACTTCGTTTGGGAATTTGGTAAGCCGCCCGATGTAGTGATTGAAATTGTGTCTAATCGGGAAGGAAATGAACTGGATAGCAAACTCAGGGATTACGCCCGCATTGGTGTCGCTTACTATGCTGTATTTGATCCCCTGCAGCAACTGGGGGAGGTTGACCTGTACGTTTTTGAGAACCGGGCAAACCATTATCACGAATTGGAGCAACCCTGGTTTGCGCAGGTTGGTCTGGGGTTAACGTTGTGGAACGGTAGGTTTGAGGGCAAGCAGGATCGCTGGTTACGTTGGTGTGATGCAACAGGAACAGTGATTCCGACGGGGGCAGAACGGGCGGACTTAGAGCACCAACGAGCCGAGCAAGAACATCAGCGAGCGGAACAGGAACGCCAACGGGCGGAACAGGAACGCCAACGGGCGGAACAGGAACGCCAACGGGCGGAACGACTGGCGGCCCAATTGCGCTCACTGGGGATTGATCCGGATCCAGATCTGGATGCTTAGAGGGTGTTGAATGGCACGGACTCCTACGCTGACGTACGATCGTGGCACTTTGATCTTGCATCCACCTCCACGCGGTAAGGAGTGGATGGATTATGCCCTGTGGGACGATCGGATTGAGAAATTCCGAGTTCCGGCGATGCATTACCGTCCCCTGGTGTTGTCATTACGCAATGCAGCCGTTGAGGTAATCGATAATGCCAGGGAGTTCCAGGAGATTGAACTGGTACCCAGCCTGGAAATGACTCCCTATCCCCACCAACAAGAAGCCCTGGATGCCTGGAAGCAGGCTGGACGCATGGGAGTGGTGGTCCTGCCGACAGCCGCTGGAAAAACTTACCTGGCGCAACTGGCGATGCAATCCACGCAACGCAGTACGTTGGTGATGGTGCCCACTCTGGACTTGATGCATCAATGGTACGCCCATCTGGTGGCTGCCTTTCCGGATGTGGAAATTGGCCTATTGGGTGGGGGTTCTCGCGATCGCACGCCGATCCTGGTCGCTACCTACGATAGTGCCGCGATTCATGCCGAAACCTTGGGGAATCAGTACGCGCTGCTGGTATTTGACGAGTGCCATCATTTGCCCAGCGACTTTAATCGGGTGATTGCCGAGTATGCGATCGCGCCCTACCGCCTGGGACTAACGGCAACCCCAGAACGCACCGATGGCAAACACGCAGATTTACAGGTACTGATTGGGCCGGAAGTTTATCGGCGGACGGCGGAGGAACTTTCAGGAACGGCCCTGGCTCATCACAAAGCGGTGCAAATTAAAGTGCATCTGTCGCCCCAGGAGCGGGAGCGCTA
>JBBIQC010000386.1:0-5219 GCA_037442585.1 Oscillatoriales cyanobacterium bin_317 | reverse complement strand
AAACGAAATTATGTTTCAGGTTATCATCCCGTCCAGAAGCTGAGAATTATTCTGAAAGGTCTCCACGTTGCTGTTATTTCTGACTTTAGCGTGGCCTACAAACTGGTCTTATCCATTCCTACTCTGGCCTTCTCGGTTTTGTTTCACCAATGGATCGATGTCACACTCGTGTTACTGGCTACTGGAATAATGCTGGTTTCTGAGTTATTCAATAGCGCGATCGAGATCCTATGTGATTTTGTAGAACAACGGGAGAATACTCGGATTGCGGCCATCAAGGATATTGCGGCAGCAGCGGCTGGAATCAGTATTTTCGTTTGGCTGGCCACGTTAATCCTCGAAACTACCCATCTTTGGCACCTACATATCGTTTAGCCCCCAACTTTCAAGCGATATTGAAGCCTATGAGCCTACGATTTCAGTTTTTGTCAGGTTTGATCACCTGTTTGCTCACTACTCCTTGTGGGGGCTTATTCCCTGGGGCGGCAATCAGCATGGAGTTGCAAAACCCAGAGGTACAGTCCCATTCTCTTCAATCATCAGCCCTCACGCTTGCCTCCTTCTCAACCAACCCCTCAAAAATTTCTAGTCATTCATCGGTCAACGTTCCAACCGCTCAACGGTGGTTGGATCATTTTCAACAGGATCTCCTTCCCTTCTGGACATTGCCAGCCGCATTGGGTAACCCGATCGGGGATTTTCCCTCGGTTCGCTGTAACGATGGTTCCCTGCTCGATCGCCAGCATCCCTGCTCAGAGATCAAAGACATCAAAAATAACGCCTGGCTGCTGGAGGATCGGCAGCATGTTGTGTCTCTATCTCGCCAAATCTACGCCTATGGGGTTGCTTTTCAACTGACGGGAAATCCCAAGTACCTGAAATACGCTAAGGCAGGAGTGGATTACCTGCGGCGATCTGCATTCGATCGTCAGCATGGTGGTGCCTATAGTTTCTGGGACAGGGCCAGCCAATCCTGGGGGCCAGCCTTGCAACTTCGCAACCCTCAAGAACAAGCTTATGCACTTTTGGGGATCAGCTACTATTACTACCTGACTCGTGACCCAGACATTCTGCCGGATATTCTGGCCACCAAAAACTTCATCTTCAAAACCTATTACAACCCTCGACTCAACTTACTGCAGTGGCAGTTAGAGGATGGCAACGATGGCAAGGCATTAGACAAACATCTCACGGCTCAGCTCGATCAACTGAATGCTTATATGCTGTTGCTGACTCCCATCCTGCCGGAACCTTACCAAACGGAATGGCAGCAGGACATGGTGAGACTGGTCAAGATTATACTCAGCCAATTCTACTCCCCCCAAGAGAATTTGTTCTTCTTGCTGGCCAACTCTCCCAGCGATCGGGATGCTCAGAAAACGGGGGTGGATTTTGGCCACACCAGCAAGGCTATGTGGATGATTCGCATGGTTGGCTTACTGACTAAAGACGAGTCGCTAGTAACCTTTGTTAACAACTTTGGGCCGCAAGTATTAGAGCGAGCTTATCTCCCTGAATCCGGTTCCTGGAGCAATGGGATTAAACCAGGGAGAATCATCGACAGGAACAAGGATTGGTGGGTCTATGCTGAGCTTGACCAGTTTGCGGCTTCCCTGGCGCTGGAAAGACCATCACTCACGGCTTACTTATCGCAGACCTACCAGTACTGGTTCAACTATTTTGTCGATCGCAAATATGGGGAAGTTTGGACGACTATTGATGCAGTGACGAATCAACCGCTTGGCGATCTGCCGAAGCAATGGTCTTGGAAAAATGGCTACCATTCGTTTGAGCATGCGCTAGTCGGGTACATCACGACCAGCCAACTTCATCAAGAGCGGGTTGTGCTTTACTACGCTTTCAAACAAAAGCCCTCAATGAACACCATCCACCCTTATTTCTACAGAGGGAGGATAGATGAGATTAAAAGGATCGACGATCGAGAAATAGGAACGATTTATAAAATTACTTTTTCAGGAATTAAATAGTCGTCCCTGAAAAACCTCAACTTTAGAGTTCCTAACTATCAAGCCATTGGAACTGCTTTCAAAATAGAGGATTAGACTCAAGCATCATCAGTAGGATGGGCAAAGCCTGGCGTGCCCATTCGGATCAGCCATAATTACGGGATGCGCACGGTAATTCCCTTTGCCCATCCTACGTTTTTTCTAATCTGCTAGATGGATGAGATTGGCGGCTCCAGTGGAAATGCCCACCAGAAACACAGATACAGTAACAAAATAACGAGAAAAGTGATCGTAAAAAATCTATACAGCACGATTGTTAAAATGACCGTTACAATCCTGATCCTCAGGACTGGCAGATGCCATCGCTGTGCGATCGCTGCACAAATTCCTGCAATTTCTACACAAAAAAGGCTCCGGAAAAGTTTCCAGAACCTGGCTTAGCAATACAGTGATACGGAATTGAGTCAACCCTTCAGGAATGCTTAAAACCTCAGGCCAGCTCCTCCCTGAATTGAGAAGCCTGCACCCCCATTATTTTCATAGCCGTCAAAAGAGATAATGGCATTTCCGTATAACACCCAGCGGCTGTAAGGCATGACATAATCGACCCCTGGCTGAATCACAAAACTACTTTTATTGCCAATAGGGGTATTTCCACCACGTACCACTGAAGCCCCAGCACCAATGTAAAGGTCAGTTTGCCAATCCAGCGGGTAATCGTAGGATAGAGTAGGAACTACCGCCGTTCCAGTACCGCCAACCAACACCTGAGTTCTGATTGAAAGAGGTGCTCTGAGAAACTTATAACGAACCGCGAAAGAACCGGAAGTTTCAGACTGGTTGTTATCTCCACCTGATAGCCCAAAAGAAGGGCCTGCCCCAATGTAGCTTCCGTAAGCGGCTTGTGCTTGAGCAGGGGATGGCAAACCGAGAGCGAAGCTAGCAGCCAGTGCCACACTGCCTAATGCAACACATCCGCCACTCCAGAGATATGCCATTGGTTTATCCATAGAACACTTTTTGAAATGGTGCATCTTTCACTCCTTTGGTCTCTGCGCGGCAGAGTTCTCTTTTATTTAAGCCTAACTCTGAAAAACTGAAGCAAGTTTTTTCGCCAGCAGCCTACCCTTTAAAAAAGTTGCTGAGAATTGAGTTTTACGATCGCCTCGATCCATCCTGTGTTATGCTGATAAATCGTCACGGACGCATAGCTCAGTTGGTTAGAGCACTACGTTGACATCGTAGGGGTCACTGGTTCGAGTCCAGTTGTGTCCATCCTCTTAAACCCTCTCCAGAACAGGTTTTTGTAGTTTGAAGAAAACTCTGCCGAACACTAAGCCCGTGCACAGGAATACACCTATCCTTCTCGTTCGACCACAATAATATTTTCCGTGATTTTCTCAAACGTGTCGTCATGGCTGATCACGAACAGTTGACGGAAGGTTTTGATATTGGCGATCGCTTCGGCCAGATGTTCTCGTCGTGGTCTGTCCATGTTGGTGGTGGGTTCATCGAAAAAGGCGATATCAATATCGGCCAGCACTTTCAGCAGGGCGAGGCGCACGGCTAAAGCGGCGCACATTTGTTCCCCACCGGAGAGATTCACAAATCGCCGTTGGTGGGCACTTTCCTGGATCAAGATCTCGTAATCCCGCGTCCATTGCAGACTGACATTGGAGCGGTTGAGCAACTCCCGGAAGAGTTTATCAGCTTCCCGCGAAATAGTCTGGATGTAGCGTTCCGTAATCCGAGGGCCAGCTTCTTTGTAGGCTTTGCGGGCGAATTTAATAAACCGCTCAGTTTTGCGTTTTTGCTCTAGCTGGGTTTGAGCCTCGGTGAGTTTTGCTTGCAGGGACGCTAATCGCAGGAGTTGCTGTTCCAGTTCCTCCAGATATTTCAGCATATCCGGCAGTCGGGCACTCAGCGCAACGGTTTGGTCTTTGGTGTCCTGGTAAGCCTGTTGCACGGTCTGGAAGTAGTCCGGGTCAAAGGTCTGACGCAGGCGATCGCGTTCAGCACTTAAATCCTGCTGTTGCTGCTCCAATGCCTGCAACTCGGCGAGCGCGTCCTGCACTTGCTGGTGTTTTTGCTTGCGAGAGTTAGCCACTTCCCGATTTTTGACGTAAATTTCGTAAGCCTCTCGATGGGCGGCTCGTAAAGCTTGCTGGGTCTGGATTTGCTCGGAAAGGTGGCTGAATTCGGTTAATTGCTGCTCCAGGTTGGCGATCGCCTGTTCAATCTCGCTACAGGCGGCCCAAACTTCCATCATCTGAGACTTCAACGCCGCTTCCTGGTGTAATTCTTCCTGACGCAATCGCAGCCGTCCCCTGGGATTGTCCAGGTGTGTTAATTCTTCGGCCAATTGAGCGTACTTATCTTGTAAAACAGGCTTTTCTGCCAGTTGGGTTTGCAATTGGGTCAGACTGCTCTGCAATTCAGCCATTTCCGTCTCAAGTTGGCTCTGATCAGTCAGCCAGCGATCCAGGTTGGCATACCTGGCCTGATACTGACGCGCCGTTTGCAGTCGAGTTTGCACCTGTTGTAAATGATGAGCCAGGGTTTCGGGAGAAGTTTGTGCGCTTAAATCAGCCAGAATTTCGTTCAGTGCAGCGTGCATCTGTTTTTGCCAGGATTGCCCACTTTCCAGAACCGTGAGAATTTCTGCCAGTGCTGAACTCCATAAAGGAACAGCCTGTTGTAATTCTTTGACGGTCTTTTTGGCCTGTTGGGTCTGGGTCAGGAAGCGATCGCCTGCGGTCTGGGATTGTTGCCAGAGATGCCGCAGATCGGCTTCAAACTGAGTCGCGGCGGCAATTCGGCTGAGTTGTTCCTGATAGCGGTGCTGTTGCTGTTCCAGGTCAGGAATTTCTGCGATCGCAGGTTGCAGCGTCTGCAATTCCCGAATCTGCTGCCCGACTTGAGCATGGCGAACTTGCAGTTGTTTCAGCCGTTTTTCTCGTTCCTGCAACGTTTGCCGCAAAACGGTGCAGGTCTGTAACTGCTGACTGACGGTTTGCTGAATGGTTTCCAGTTGCATTTGTCGCTGGGCCAGGGGTTCTAATTGCTGAATCTCCTGAGCCGCCTCCGTTAAACGGTTCAATTGCAGCGTCAATTTGGTGCGTTCCTGGTGGCGATCGCTCAATCGTTCTGCCTGCTGCCGCTGTTGACGTTGCAATGTCTCGGCTAGACTGCGCTGTTGTTCCAGTTCGCGCAAGGTAGCATCAGCCTGCTGCACAATTTGGTAGGACTCTC
>JBBIQC010000385.1:0-5245 GCA_037442585.1 Oscillatoriales cyanobacterium bin_317 | reverse complement strand
TTGCTACCGTACAGATTGATGATGTCGCAGAACTCACACTGGAACGGACAGCCCCGTGAGAATTGGACGGTGATCGCCAGATAAGCATCCAGATCCAGTAAGTCGAAGCGGGGAATTGGGGTTTGGGTGACATCGGGTTTTTCAGCCGATCGGAAGATGCCCGTTTCATCACCCCGCTCCAAAGCTTCCAGAAACATAGGAATGGTGTGTTCCCCCTCATCCAGGATCAGGTAATGAGCACCGGATTCCAGGGCAAATTCAGGGACTGAGGTGGGGAAAGGCCCACCGACGGCTACCTTTTTGCCTAGTGCAACTCCTTTCTGAATCAGTTCTCGGAAATCCTGACGCTGGATAATCATGGCTGAGATTAGGACTAAGTCGCACCAATCCCAATCCTCATCGGTTTCAAAGCGAACATTGCGATCGACAAAGCGAATTTCCCAATCGGTCGGTAACATTGCCGCCACGGTAATCAAACCCAGAGGCGGATTGGTAGAGCGAATCCCTGCCATGTCCAACGTTTCTTGGTACGACCAAAACGAGTTCGGCATGACGGGCCAGAGCAATAAAGCTTTCATGATTAACCCTCCGGTTTTATCGGCTTCTTTTTTCAATTCTGTTCAATGAACTGGCCTCGAATGGGGTGCGTTCCCAATGGCCCCTGGGGTGCCAATCGATTGAACTGGAGCGATACGCAGATGGGCGATCGCAGCCTGGGTTGAGAGATTCACCTGCACACCTGAGACAAGGCGGTATGCCAGTGAGATGTTCCTTTATGCAAAAGTTAAAAAATCTATTGCGGTGAGTATACAACAGCCAGAGGGACACCGGGATAGGAAAAGCCTTCAAAATTCTCTATAGGAGTTATGGAACAGACTATTCCTTAAAGTAGAAGTACAAATCTCCAGAGTGCGCTGAGGACTGATCAGGCATTCCCCCTTTTCTGTAAAAAAACGTAACTTTTTGTCCTGAATCCCTACAAAAAGTTCCAGTTGCTGACTCCATAGCCAGCCTTGAGCATTAGGCTTGATCGGGCGGTAGTGGCCTCCCATCAAGCGAAAACCCTTGAATTCCAATGTTTGGGGATGGACCCAGAAGTACTCCGGTGTGCGAAAGGTGTCCTGATACAGTTGCTTCTTGAACTCGCGATCGACTTTGGCGGTACTATCCGACAGGAGTTCAATGATCAGATTGGGATATTTGCCATGCTCAACCCACACCATCCAACTGCGGCGAGGGTGGGGATCGGAGCCGAGGACGACATCACTCCATAAATCGCAGGGTGGCAGCTTGACCTCTTCCGGCAAAATTTCAGGGACGATCTCTTTCCCAGCCTTGGCGAGTGACATTTTTCTTTCCTCTACTTGCCATCTTTATCCATTTTGGATTTCGTCCAGCTTTTTGCGTACAGCCTGGATATCTTGCCACATGAGCCATTTGGGACTGCCCTGCTCACGGGAAGGGTTCCGCAGTAAATAGGCGGGGTGAAAGATCGGCATATAAAAGCGGCCATCCCGTTCTACCCATTGCCCCCGTACTTTCGTGATCCCCTGCTTGATGCCCAACAGTCCTTTCAAAGCCGTGGCTCCTGTCAACAAAATAATCTTGGGATCAATCATCCGGATTTGTTCCAGCAGGTAGCCTTTGCAAGCCTCGGCTTCATCGGTGGTAGGTGTGCGGTTTTCTGGAGGACGGCATTTCACCACATTACAGATGAACACATCCCGTTCTCGCGTCAGCTTTACTGAAGCCAAAATTTTGTCGAGTAATTCCCCCGATCGCCCCACAAACGGTCGTCCAGTTTCATCCTCTGTTTGTCCTGGCCCTTCCCCTACAAGCACGATCTGGGCGTGAACGTTGCCTTCACCAACCACGGCATGAGTGCGGTTATGGCCCAAATCACAGCGAAAACAGCGATCGCAATGGGCTTTCATTTCCTCCATGCTGTGGTAAGTCCCAGGTGGAATGGGAATGGTGGCCGAGGTGGGAATCAGATCGGGATCTACATGAGGGGCGGCAACAGCGGCTCCAGAATCAGATAAATCAAACAAGTTAATTTGGTTTTCAGCAGACATGGGCTTGCAGGAACGACTTGATAGAAGTGGAGTTTACCCTTTGCGATAGGGTATGACAGCTCTGCAAATTTTTCTAGTGTAATTGGGTAGATTCAAGAAATTTCAGGCATGATCAAGGTGATCCCACTGCATGATGCTGGGGGGAATTATGTCACCCGCTTCACCGTCTCAAAGCTTTGATGCCAAAGTTTGCTTTACAAATCGTCTAGAGGCTGGAGAAAAGCTGGCCAGGGCGATCGCTGATGAACTGAAGTCGCGTCCTGGAGAAACGGCTGCGTCTGTGATGGTCTACGCACTACCGAGAGGCGGATTAGAGATTGCAGAACCGATCGCCCGCTTACTGCACTGCCCACTGGATGTGGTAGTTGCTAAAAAGATCACCCGTGTGGAAAATCCGGAGTTGGCGATTGGTGCGGTGACTGCAGATGGTCATGTTCTGTGGCTGTCCCCGCCGCGATCGCCCAATTTGCCGGAAGCCTACGAGTTAGCCTTACAGCGTGCTCAAAAACGTGCCCAGCTTCAATGGCAACAGTTGGCCCCTTATCGACCGTCAGTGACTCCCCTGGGACGAATTGTCCTGATTGTTGATGATGGAATTGCCACAGGCATGACTATGGTGGCAGCGGCTCAGGCTTTAAGAGCAAAACACCCAGCGGAAATCTGGATTTGCGTTCCCGTGGCTCCCCCCGACATTTTGAGGTATCTGCGATCCTGGTGCGATCGGGTTGTAGTCCTGGCTACTCCCAGCCCTTTCTACAGCGTCAGCCGCTTCTACCAACAGTTTCCTCAAGTGGAAATGGAAGAGGCGATCGAATGCCTGCAACGGGCAAATAGTGGTCAGGAAGCAGGCACTTCCCAAAATCTCCAAGGCTGAACTATCCTAACAAGTAGCTTTGGAGAGCTGGTTGATGAGACGCTTGCGGTTCTGGTGGCTTGGAATTGTGTTGGTGAGCCGATATAACCCACCTCAGGTGGTGGCGGCAACCATGCTGTTGCTGGCGATGATTTTGTGTGTGGTCTGGTGGGTTAATCAGGGATGGCCCTACCTGGCCTTATGTTTGAGCTATATTTTAGGAGCGATCGCGGCCATTCTGGCGAGTGAAGTGGTAGCCCCCTCTCCCCAAACTCATCGGGTTCGCCTGACTGCCGTAGCTTCTCTCATCGTTCTGCTATCAGCGGCTAGTTTCTATTTGGTTCGCACCTTGCACTGGGCCTGAGATGCCGTTGTACAGGTACCGCCAAGGTTGTAATCAACTTTATCGTAGTAATCCTAGCCAGGTCTCTGATCCAACCACTCCATCGGCTTCCAGTTTCAGGACTCGTTGGGCTGCTTTTACTGCCGCTTGAGTTTCTGGGCCGAATATGCCATCCACACTTCCCTTAAGGTATCCCAAAGTTCGTAATCGTTCCTGTAATCCAGAGACGGCTGGCCCTTTCATGCCTAATCGCAGAATGGGCAATGTGGCTATCTCTGTTGAAGTCCGTTCACCATTCTCCAAATTGGCAGGTTTAGTGGTTGGGGCAGTTGCTGCAGTGGGTTTAGCCGTCGTGGCCGGACTAGGAGGTTTGCCCGTACCAGGGGTTGGAAAAGCCCCACTGTTGGCAGGTGGGGTGGTTGGTGGGATAGGGTTCTCTGAAGCTGGGGGTGATGCACTGACAGAACTATGAGGGGGGGAGGGAGGCAGTAACCGACTCCAGGTATCGGTTCCAACAATACCATCGGGGCTTAAACCTGCGGCTTTCTGAAATTGAAAAACGGCGTTGGCGGTGCTCTCTTCGTAGACTCCGTTAATGGCTCCGGTGTAGTAGCCCAGTAATTTCAACAGAGCTTGTACTTCTGTGACTTCTGTGCCCTGGCTGCCTAGCTTGAGAAAGGGCTTGTCTGTAGCTCTATTAGCAGAGGTTTGGGGAGGAGTGGTAGAAGCCGCTGGGGTGGGTGACTTGGCAGGCGATCGAGATGATTGGCCCAGAGCAGAATTTGTTTGATTCAGTCCCACCAGACTGCAAGCCACGATCGCGACTAACCAGGGTTGCCAATCCCTGGGGAGCAGAGAGGTTAATCTGGAGTTGCTACGCATGATGCAAATCCTAAAAACTAGGTCATTACTATACGGGACTGGAAGGGGAATGCAAAGAGCAACTTTCTCTGATCTATTATGAAGTACTCACTTTTGAGCCGATTTCAGGGCTGTTTTGAAGGGATGGTACTCGCTGACCAATTGAGTTTCTGGATCAGCCGACCTACCCAAACTGCCACTCCATCCGCAACCCAGGCTGACTGGAGAGAACGCACCGATCGGTTCCATTCGCTCTCCCCCAAATTGCACCATTGGCATCCTGGCATCCTGTCCTCAGCAGATGTGACTGCATGGCAGGCTTCACCTGGGGTAGACTTGGCCATTCAGGTGGCAGAAGCTCTGATTCAAGAAAATGACTGGCCGCTGCAGGCCACCCCGTTAGACACAACTCGGCTGTTAGCGTCTGGGGCGAACAATGGGATGCTGGCGATCGCAACCCTTCCCATTGCTTTTTTCTTTCATGATGATGTATTGCTGCAGCAACAGCATCTGCGACAAACGGTGCAGTCCTGGGGAGGGACAACCAGCACACAGGATTGGGTTGCTATGTTTGGCTATGCGATCGCTCAGGCGATCAAAGAAAGGCTCGCTCCCTGCCAATTCATCGCCCAGCTTTTGTCCTACTGGAGTGGCACAGAGCCTGACCCAGGACAACGTTCCCCCCAGGTTCTGGCAGGTTTAGAATTGCTAAGCAACCTGATAGAACAGGGAGTCGCTTACAGAACGACGATTTTAAAGTTAGAGCAATTTTTGCCCCAGGAGGAGAGTACGATCGCCCTAGCGTTGTACTGTTTTCTGTACACCCCCGATAATTGGCATCTTTCTGTGCTTCATGCTGCCCGACTTTTACCTGCCCATCCCGTATTATGTGCTTTAACTGGCTGCCTATCAGGAGCTTACAACAGCTACAGTAGTTTGCCTCTGACCTGGCAGGCTGCTTCCCTGCAACCTTGTTCTGCTCATCCGTCTTCTTCATCCCCCCGTGTCTCCTGTACAGACCTGGCCACTCGCTTGGTGGCTTCCTGGTCCGGCATCTTTGATGCTTCTCCCCGTCCCTTTTCGGCCAATATGCTTCCCGTTGCTTCCCCCCGA
>JBBIQC010000384.1:0-5247 GCA_037442585.1 Oscillatoriales cyanobacterium bin_317 | reverse complement strand
GCCCCCCCGCTAACTGAGCGACTAAATTGCCCAGGGTTTCGGCCAGTTGCAGATAGGGTCTGAGTTGTTCCAGTAAATCAGGACGCAGGCCAGGAATATTGACGGCAGAGCGAGCGGGTAAGCCAAGTAACACATCTCGAATTTGTTCAGCGACATCGATCGCCACATTAATTTGAGCTTCCTCCGTTGACGCGCCCAAATGAGGAGTCAGCAGCAATTCCTTACCCAGTTGGCGCAGTACAGAATCTTCTTCCAGAGGCTCTTTGGAAAACACATCCAATGCGGCTCCGGCAATTTTGCCCTGTTTCAGCGCTTCAGCGATCGCCTGCTCATCCACAATCCCGCCTCTGGCGCAGTTGATAATCCGTACCGTTGGCTTCATTTTGGCAATGGAGTCGGTATTAATCAAATTGGTGGTTTCAGGGGTCTTGGGCAGGTGCAGGGTAATGTAATCCGCTTCCTGCAACAAAATATCCAGTTCGACCAAACGGCACCCCAGTTGTTCGGCTCGTTCGTGAGAAATGAAGGGATCATAGGCCAGCAGTTTCATGCCCATTGCTCGCGCGACGTTGGCCACATGAGCACCAATCTTACCCAACCCCACAACTCCCAGGGTCTTTTTATACACTTCAACACCCATGAAGCTCTTGCGATCCCACTTGCCGCTTTTCACGGATTGGTTCGCTTCAGCAATGTAACGGGACATGGCTAACATCATCGCCAGGGTGTGTTCGGCTGCGGCAATGGTATTGCCCTCCGGCGAGTTGACGACCACAACTCCTTTGCGCGTCGCTTCGGGCACATCAACGTTATCCACGCCAACCCCAGCCCGACCAATAATCTTCAGTTGAGTCCCGGCCTCAATTATTTCTTTCGTAACCTGAGTACCCGATCGAATCATCAACGCATCGTATTCCGGGATCACCCGAATCAGTTCTTCGGGTGTCAGTTTTGTTTGCACATCAACCTGAGCAACCTGGGACAGGATATCAATTCCTGCCTGGTCAATGGGATCAGAAACAAGAACCTTAGGCATAGCAAGTGGATAGGAAATCGACTTTTTACGATACGGCATTTTGGCAGCGATCGCAGGAACTTGCTCTTTTTTTTAATCTGGATTGGTCATTGGTCATCGGTCATCGATCAATGAGTGACTGTTCGCAGAGGACAACGGACAAAGGACAAATCAAAACTGAGCATTCCAATCCTTGATACCCTAAATAGTGGTGCAATGAGACTATGGGAGAGATTGGCAAGCATGAATTATCTTGTTGCAGTATTGAGCGATCGCAGTCAGGCAGAGACAGCTTTTTCAGCGTTGGCGGAAGCGGGGCTACCGATGGCGGAAGCGGCTATTTTGGGCCAGGGCTATAAAAGTGCCGATGAGTATGGTTTGCTTGATCCCAAGGAACGGGCCGGACGCTTAGCTAAATTAATGTCTTTCTGGCTGATCCCCTTTGGGTTCCTGGCGGGGCTTACCTTCAGCTTGATCACAAACCTGAATACCTTTTCCTGGGCAGGTGAGATTGGCAATCATGTGATCGGGGGTCTGTTGGGAGCAGTTTCTGGAGCACTGGGAAGTTTTTTTGTAGGTGGTGGAGTAGGTTTAACGTCTGGAAGCGGAGATGTTATCCCTTATCGAAATCGTCTCAAGGAAGGAAAATATTTAATCGTCTTTAAAGGATCAGAAGCTTTGACCCGAAAAGCTACCGGGATCCTGCGCCAATTTAAGCCTGAAAACCTGCAGGGGTATAGTGAAGCTTAGAGCTTACAGCGGCATTGCAGCCCAGGTGTGATCATTATCACGGAATTGCTTCTGGCGCATCACTCATATTTTAGGCATCGGTGGTCGATAACTATAAGTACCCGTTCCCTTCCTGAAAATGTGTGAGGCGTTCTATGACTAACTCTGTCACCACCAAACGCGCCGTCATTCTTAACGCGATCGCCATCACTACTGCGCTTGCTGTTATTTCTGGCTACTCCCCTTTGCACCAGTTTCCTCTGAATCAGGTGCAATCACTGTTACAGTCCAATCCGCTATTTAATCCAACTCCTGGGCGATAAGTACTACTGTCATTAGTCGCACTGGTCATTGATTCTTCATCACCCATCACCGACAAAGAACAAATGACGAATAGCGAACAACCGATTTATTGTGGAAATAACTGAGTCGGTAGTGGTGGATGGTGCGCTTAAAACTGTGGCAGTGGTTGGTTTTGAGTCTTCCCCTGGTTTCGATCGGGGGATTCCTGATGATTTCCGCTGGAGTGCAGATCCACAACTGGGGAATCAACTGGATCTGGGCAGTGATTACAGCCATGTTGGTGATCTGGCGGTTGCTGCTGGTGCAGTGGACTCGACCCGCTCTGGAGCAAATGCGATCGGTGATGGAGGAAGTCACCGAAGAACTGGAAACCACTGTCGCGCCTACTACACCGTCTTCTAGCGGCAGTGCAACTCAGCAGGTAGAAGCAGCACTCCAACAAGTTTTGGCATCAGCACGTCAGGATCCCCCCATTTGGGAAGATTGGTCAGTGTTTTGGCAACGGTGTCAGGAATTAATGGTTGCGATCGCCGAAATTTACCATCCTGATGTCAAGCATCCCTATTTGAATATCTACGTTCCCCAAGCCTATACGCTGATTCGCGGCACAGTAAACGACCTGGATCAGTGGATGGATAAATTGGCTCCCGTCTTGAATCAGGTTACGGTTGCTCAGGCGGTGCAAGCATACGTCGTATATCGCAAACTGGAACCCTCCGCCCGCAAACTGCTGCAGGTATGGAACTGGGCACAGTGGCTACTGAACCCAGCAGCGGCAGTGGCGAAACGGGCAACTCAGCGCTACAGCAATCAGGCGACTCAGCAACTACTGGTGAATCTGGCCCAGTTGTTGAAAGAAGCAGCCTTAAGGAATCTCTGTCGTCAGGCGATCGCTCTGTATAGTGGTCAACTGGCCGTTCCGGAGACTTCAGAGACAGCGATCGCTGCTGCCCCTCTCCCCACTGCCAAAACTCAAACCTTGCGAGACATCCTGTCCCAGGCGGAACCTGCGGAAACGCTAGAGCAGAAACCGGTCAATATTTTGCTGGTCGGTCGAACGGGAGCGGGAAAAAGTAGTTTAATCAATACTCTATTTGTGGCGCGCCGGGCAGAGGTCGATGTGTTGCCCAGTACAGATGTGATTCGAGATTATCACTGGCAGGCTGAAACGGGAGAATCTCTAACCTTATGGGATTCTCCAGGATACGAACAGGCTAACCGTCAGGAGTTGCGGGAGCAGGTGTTGGAGCGGGCCAGTCAATCGGATTTACTGCTGTTAATCACCCCAGCCCTGGATCCAGCCTTGCAGATGGACGTGGACTTTTTGCAGGATGTGAAGTCTGAAATACCTGACTTGCCGACGATCGCCGTTGTCACCCAGGTCGATCGTTTGCGTCCCATCCGCGAATGGAACCCTCCCTATGATTGGGAATGGGGCGATCGTCCGAAAGAAATTGCGATTCGGGAAGCTACCACATACCGGGCAGAGACGTTTCAGGAATTCACCGATCTGGTGCTGCCCCTGGTCACCTGGGATGCTGAAACCGGACGGTCTGCCTGGGGAGCCGATGCCTTATCCCTGGCCCTGGTGGAGGCGATCGCGCCTACCAAACAACTCCGGTTAGCCCGCTTCTTACGGAATCTGGAGGCTCGTACTGTGGCCGCTGTTAAAATCATTGACCACTATACCTTCCAGATGGCGACGACGCAGGGGCTGGCAACCTTGCTTAAAAATCCAGTACTGTCCTTCATTTCTACTCTGACTACGGGAACCCCAACCCTGGGCCGGCTTCTGACCGAGCAAATTCCCGTAGAGCAATTGCCCGTCGTGATCGGCAAGCTGCAAATGGCCTACGATTTGTTTTCTCTGCTCAGTCAGGATAACTCCAAAATGCCCAGCTTCGACCTGTTAACGCTCTGGCCGTTGTTGCTAGATAATTCTGCCTCGCCCGATCGCAATGCCTGGGCTTTTGGTCATGCCATCACCGAATACTGGATACAATCCCTGACCCTGGATCAAGTCCGGGAGCGATTCCACTATTATCTGGAGGATCAAGAGAAGACTGTAACAACTTCTAAAACGAAAAGCCCTTCTCCCCAGGGAGAAGGGTGGAAATGAGCGAAAATAAGTTGCATATTGCGTAAATAACCAAAAGCAAATGACAACCTACTTGGTCTGTCCGCCTTGCAAATCTGTCTTACAAATCTTCAAAATTCGCTGATCCATTTCGCTCAATTGGTCAATCTTGTGGAAGCCTTGTAACCCAATGGGAGCCATGACAGAATTGCCCCCTGCCGCGACTGTTGTGTTGCGTTCCAGAGCGATCGCAAAGGGATTGGTTGAGCGATCATAACTATTGGTTACAGTCAGTGCGAGTTGATTTCCCTGGAAGGAACCGCTGGCACAATCAAAGGAAGAACTAGGCATATACAATGCTCCAACGACCTTCCCTTGCTTGGACTCAAAAACAAAGTATCCTTTGCCAATTTCATTCGGTTTGGGAGATTCACCATACAAATACACGCCATCGGGCAGACTCTGATTCAGTTGAGCCACCGATCGGGTAGCAACCAGAGAGGCAGCCTTTTCAGTCTTAGCAGGAGATTCGGCACTGTTGGCTGGGAGTAGCCCAGTTGAGGAGATACTGACACAAGCAAAGGCAACGCTAAACAGGGTAGCACCTGCTAAAATTCCTGCTTGTAGACGGACTCTGTTTTCCGAAGCAATCATGATAAAAACTCCACCCACACTGGACAATAAATAAAAAGTTAAATACCCAAACGGTGTAAAGCTATCTAAGGAAATTTGCAGGATTCTGCGATCGCAACAAATTTCTGGAAGACTTTCACTGTACAGGTGACAAAGCTGGTTCCACCTCGTCCGATCGACCCATCCGATTGGGTGATGCAGTCTAACTAACGGGAGATGCTGCCAAACGGCTAAAGGGAACAGCAGTGCGGTATTGGAGCGAACGTTGTTGAAAGAAATTTCCTATCTTCATCAAACCACCTCTGCTCCCCCCTTGCTATTACGTTTGGTGACAGTATTGTTTCCGGACACTCAATACTTCAAGGGCATTACAGGAGATTTCGGAAAGTTACGTTTTCCGATCAGAGAAACGACTGTTCTGGACTTGGACAAGGTTTATACCAATTTAATGTGAGGCTGCATAGAATAGTGCTTCCAAAATAAAGTTGTA
>JBBIQC010000383.1:0-5249 GCA_037442585.1 Oscillatoriales cyanobacterium bin_317 | reverse complement strand
GGAGATGAGTATTCCCGATCGCTAATGCCAACCACGGTTCCATAAAGCCCTTTTCCCATCCCTCCAATCCCTAATTCCCAATTCCTAATTCCCAATTCCTAATTCCCAATCCCTAATCCCCCATCCCCAACCCCCAATCCCCACTCATTGCCTCAACTTACCGCCCTCCTCCTGAATGATAAGCCTGAATAATAAGTAACTTCACCTAACAAAACTTTACAAAGGAAAATTGACCGTTAAGATAAGGACAGTGAAGCATTCAATACAGTTTTATCGGGAGGTTGTTCATGGTTGCAGTAGCTGAGAAGGCACCAGTCAGGCTGACCATGCAAACGGTGGAGATTGCTCCCAATACGACAGCGATCCGTTCGCTGGATTGGGATCGCGATCGCTTTGATATTGAATTCGCCCTGGAAAATGGCACGACTTATAATTCCTTTCTAATTCGGGGGGATAAAGTCGCCCTGGTTGACACCTCCCACGAAAAGTTCCGCCAGCTTTATTTAGACACCTTAACTGAACTGATTAATCCCGCTGAAATTGATTATCTGATAATTAGCCACACGGAGCCGGATCATAGTGGCCTGGTTAAAGATGTTCTGCAACTGAATCCCAACATTACGGTTGTCGGCGCAAAGGTGGCGATGCAGTTTCTGGATGAGCTGGTGCATCAACCGTTCAAGCGGATGCTGGTGAAGAGTGGCGATCGCCTCGATCTGGGACAAGGCCATGAACTGGAGTTTGTTTCCGCCCCCAATCTGCACTGGCCGGATACCATCCTCACCTATGACCACGGAACTCATACCCTGTTTACCTGCGATGTGTTTGGGATGCATTATTGCGATGACCAGACCTACGACGAAGATCTGGCCTTGCTGGATGCTGATTACAAGACTTACTACGACTGCTTAATGGGGCCAAATGCTCGTTCTGTGCTGTCGGCTCTCAAGCGGATGGGCGATTTGCCGGAAATGACCACGATCGCGACCGGACATGGCCCATTGCTACGGCATCACATCCCCGAACTGGTGGGGCGGTATCGGGATTGGAGTCAGGCTCAAGCGAAAGCCGCTACCACCGTTGCTCTGTTTTATATGTCGGAGTATGGCTGTAGCGATCGCTTGGCCCAGGCCATTGCTCACGGGATTGCCAAAACCGATGTGGTGGTGGAAATGGTGGACTTCCAGATGGCTGACCCGCAGGAAGTCCGAGAACTGGTTGATATGGCGGCTGGAGTTGTGATTGGGATGCCGCCCCAATCAGGAGCCTATGCCTCCCATACCCAGGCATTGTTAAGTACGATCCTTGCAGCCAGCCATGCCAAGCAAGCCTTTGGTTTATTTGAAGCAGGCGGTGGGGATTATGAATCGGTTTATCCCCTACGCAACCGTTTGCAGGAAATTGGGGTAACTGAAGTGTTTCCGCCCATCCTGATTAAGGAAACACCCAATGAATCCACCTATCAACTGTGCGATGAAGCAGGAACGGATATGGGCCAGTGGCTGAACCGCGATCGCAGCATTAAACAGATTAAGTCCATTGACAACGAGCTGGAAAAAGCCCTGGGTCGGATCAGTGGGGGTCTGTACATCATCACCGCTCAAAAAGGAGAAGCTTCCAGTGCGATGTTGGCCTCCTGGGTATCACAAGTCAGTCTGGAGCCACTGGGGGTCAGCATTGCGGTAGCGAAGGATCGGGCGATCGAGTCCTTCATGCATGTGGGCGATCGCTTTGTCCTCAACGTTCTGGAAGAGGGCAACTACCAACCCTTGATGAAACATTTCCTGAAGCGCTTTCCGCCAGGGGCCGATCGCTTTGCTGAGATTAAAACCTACGCCGCAAACAACGGCTGTCCAATTCTGGCGGACGCGCTGGCCTATCTGGAATGTGAGGTGGTCAGCCGGATGGAAGGTAGCGATCACTGGATTGTCTACAGCAAGGTGGATGTCGGGCGGGTGTCTAAGCCGGATGCCTTAACCGCCGTTCACCACCGGAAGGTCGGGAATCACTATTAATGAACTGACTTAATGAACTGACTGAATAGACTGACCTCTTCCCCGGCCTCTCTCCCACCTGGAGCAGCAGTCCCTGAAAGCATCACCAGAAAACCTGGAATATCTGGTCAATAGCGACAAAGTGGGAAAAGCGGCGGCTCACCAGCCAGAATCTCTGGAAAAGTTGTCGGACTGGCCCGGTGGAGTAAATTGCTGGGGTAGTATAAGGCATAAACAGCGATTTGCCTGGTCTTTGAATTCATGGCTGCCGATCCCCATTCCACTCCATCCAGTTCATCTCCTGACTCCCCTCCACCCGTGAATCTGCGATCGTCGCCTGAGAGGTCAGGACATAGCAATGGGGATCAGCCTGTAGCACTGCCACCGCTTGCTGCTGAAAATAGTGCTTTAACCAAAGCCACTCAAAGTCCGCGATCGCCTTTCCCCGATCGGGCTGCAAGCCATACTCAACCAAGTCACACCCCTGAGCCGGATGCTCAAGTGCCCGTGCCAAGAGTAATGATTCTGTTTGTGGCGATCGTCGTCATGGGTGTGGGGATCGTAGCCGGTAACTTCTGGATTGGTATCGCGGGTTCTCTCGTTGCCCTGCTGATCTCCGGCCAGATTCTCTGGGCACCCCTGCGTATCCTCCTGACCGATCTCATTCCTGAACAGGAGCGGTTGATTCTATTTGGCGGTGTGTTTGGGGGGCTGGCTTTACTCGGTTTTTTGAAACTGACTGGCACCTTCGAGCGGTTGGGCCGCTTTCTCTCTGAAATAGGCTGGGATGCGGTTGGGGCAACGGGGGAGGTGCTGGGAGCGGTCGGCCAAATTCTCATTGCGATCCTGGCGGTTTATGTGGCCTGGAGACAGTACATCATTTCCAGAGATCTGACCATTCAACAAAATCTGATTACTCAGCAGCAAACGATCGACAGCTACTTTCAGGGCGTTTCTGAACTGGTACTGGATGAAGAGGGCTTACTGGAAGACTGGCCCCAGGAACGGGCGATCGCGGAGGGCCGCACTGCCGCCATTTTGAGCAGTGTAGATGCATCCGGGAAAGCCAAAATCATCCGATTTCTCAGTCGGGCACGGCTGTTGACTCCCCTGAAACGCGATCGCCGATTGGGACGGGCCATTTTGGATGGTGCAGGCGGCTATGAAGAAGATCGGCTCAATGGAGTCAGGGTCATTGATCTGGGGGTAATGTTGGCAGGCGCAGATTTATCAGGAACAGATTTGCGCTGGACAGATCTGAGTGAAGCAAACCTGATTCGGGCTAATTTGAGCTACTGCGATCTGGTGAAAGCCAACTTCTCCCGCACCATTTTGTTCAATGCCAAACTGCGATATACCGACTTAAACAGTACCCGCTTCTTTTACGGCAAAGCAACTGAAGCCAGTCCCCGTAGCCGAATTGAACCCCCTGACTATCGCACCGGAAAGCACACAGGAGCCGTGATCGAAAATGCCGACTTCACGGGAGCCACTCAGATGTCCGAAGAGCAGCGCTACTACTGTTGTGCCTGGGGGGGTGAGCAAACTCGCAGTACCATTCCAGGGGGTTGCGAGGGCATTCCTAATAAGTTAGGACGGTAGAGGTCTTAATTTTTTCCCAGTGCTGCAGGAGAACCTCATGATCATCGTCGATACTGCTCTCAAGGCCCGTGAAGAAGCAAACAATCCAGTGCGGGTGGGAATGATTGGCGCGGGGTTTATGGGCCGGGGAATTGCGAACCAAATTACCAATTCCGTACCCGGTATGGAACTCGTCGCCATCTTCAATCGGCATCTGGAAGGGGCAAAACGGGCGTATCAGGAAGCAGGAATTGATGAGATACGAGTGGTGACTACAGTGGCAGAGCTAGAAGATTGCATGCGTCAGGGTCGGTATGCAGTCACAGAGGATGCCATGTTGCTCTGTCAGGCTGAAGGAATTGATGCGCTGATTGAAGTCACCGGAACGATCGAATTTGGAGCCTCGGTGGTGCTGGCCGCGATCGCCCACCATAAGCATGTCATTCTCATGAATGCCGAACTGGATGGGACGATCGGCCCCATTTTGAAAGTGTATGCAGATAAGGCTGGAGTCATCCTGACGGCCTGTGATGGCGACCAGCCAGGGGTGCAAATGAACCTGTACCGCTTTGTCAAAAGTTTGGGCCTCACTCCCCTCCTGTGCGGCAACATTAAGGGCCTGCAGGATCCCTACCGCAATCCCACCACCCAGGAAGGGTTCGCCAAACAATGGGGACAAAAAGCCCACATGGTCACCAGTTTTGCGGATGGTACAAAGATTTCCTTTGAGCAGGCGATCGTTGCCAATGCTACCGGGATGACGATCGCACAACGTGGCATGCTGGGCTACAACTTCAAAGGCCATGTGGATGCCATGACCTCTCTGTACGATGTTGACCAATTGAAGGAACTGGGCGGCATTGTGGATTATGTCGTCGGTGCCCAACCGGGGCCAGGAGTCTTTGTGTTTGGCACTCACGAGGATCCCAAACAACGGCATTACCTCAACCTCTACAAACTGGGAGAAGGCCCTCTGTACAGTTTCTACACTCCCTATCACCTCTGCCATTTTGAGGTGCCAATGTCGGTGGCGCGGGTGGTGCTGTTTGGCGATCGAGTTTTATCCCCGCTCGGCGGGCCACGGGTGGATGTGGTCGCGACTGCCAAAATTGCTCTAAAGGCAGGGGAGACTCTAGATGGCATTGGCTACTACATGACCTACGGCCAGTGCGAAAAATCAGCCATTGTTCAGGCTCAAAATCTGCTGCCGATGGGATTGGCTGAGGGGTGCCGCCTGAAGCGCGATATTCCCAGAGATCAAGTGCTCACCTATGACGATGTAGAAGTTCCTGCCGATCGCCTGTGCGACAAACTTCATGCAGAACAAGCATATAACTGGTCGTAATGACGACGGTTGCCCAGCAGAAACTCACTTTTGATCAGTTTCTTGAGCAATATCCGGAGGACGAACGGTATGAACTGGTAGATGGAGAATCAGTTACTCTCTTCTGATCCCGATGGCATCATTCGCAGCCGCCTGTTTCCAGGGCTATGACTGGCGGTGGAAGCGTTGTTGAGTAATCTGGCGCGGGTGTTAGAGGTGGTGCAAGAAGGATTACGTCACTGGAGTTAAGATTGCTGACCGAAAGCGAACTAAACGAGTATGGAGCAAGGCGAAGTTCTAAGCTCGACTTTATCCAATTACGCTGCGTAACACAGTAGATCGCACCAGAT
>JBBIQC010000382.1:4661-5261 GCA_037442585.1 Oscillatoriales cyanobacterium bin_317 | reverse complement strand
CGCCATCCGTCCCTGGGTATCGCTACCCATTTAGGATGAACGAATCGCACACGACAAAGTTGAGCCGCCGCAGATAACCTATGACACTCACAGATAGCCTCTCGGCGGTCGGCTCCAACGACTTGTTAGCTGGCTTTTTCCTGCTGATTGCTCTGATTTGTATTCAAGCCTTAACGTTTGAGGGAGGGGTTATGTTTTGCATAATTCAGGCTCCTTGATTGGGGGTTTCGCTCATCTTATCAAGATAGGTTAGGGTTGCTTTTGCCCAAACGCTTTCTTCCAGGTAGTGTTTGGTGATTTCGCCCAGAGTGGCTTTGATGGCTTGGGCATGACGCTCCGGGTTGAGGATCTGCTGGCGGAGGGTAGCGAGTTTACTGGTTGGAGATTGCTGGATTTTGGTGAATTCGACATCAATGATGGGTAAGGCTTCGGCTTCGGTTGTGATCTGGGGATGTTGAATCTGGAGTTGGATCAGGAGGGCTTGCAGGTCGGCAACAGCCTCTCGTACTTCGGGGTTCGTGGCGTAGCTGTTCTGGAGACCGATGACGGTGCCAGCATTATGCTCAATGATTTGGCTGGATTGGGTGTGGATGGTGTATT
>JBBIQC010000382.1:0-4651 GCA_037442585.1 Oscillatoriales cyanobacterium bin_317 | reverse complement strand
ACATCAGGTTTACTTGGGGTTAAGAGGTTTCTGTATCGGCTTGAAATTTTTCGATAATGGCGCAGATTTCGTCTACGGTTACGTCGTCTTGGTCTGATTTGGCGTATAGGTAGAGGAGGACAATGGCCGTTGGGGTCAGACTTTGGTAGATGACGCGGTAGCCACCACTTTTGCCTTTGCGAATGTCGCTGTTTTTGACACGAACTTTGTAGACCACGTAATCAGCAAAGCCAGAGATCCGATCGCCAGGAAGATCTCCACTTTGCAGTTGCTCGATCACGGTTTGTAGGTCGGATTCAATGTTGCGATAGCGTTTTTTGAGAGTGCGGGCTTCCCGTTTGAATGCGTCGGCAATGAAAACCTGGATAGATGGAGATTCAGTCATTGCTGTCGCCGTCCCACAGGGTTTCTACGGGACTGATGCGTCCTGCTTTCACATCTGCGAGGGCGCGGTAGATCCCAGAGAGGACTTCGGCTTTTGGGGTGTAGTTGGGATCGGGTGCGACAATTTGCTGAAGAGACTGAAGGATGAAGGTTTCCAGGGGGAGGTTGAGTTGAGCCGCCAGTTGGGATAGTTGCTGTTCAAGCTCTGGGGGAATTTGGATGGTTAACATGATTGATCTCCTTTTTCTCTCTGATCCAGGGATTGTTTGCCAATGACGTTACCAGCATTCTTTTCAACAACTTGAAAAACTTCGGTATTGACTTCGTAATGATGAGTAATATGGATTCCTTCATTCGTGGAACCAGTCATCACCCGTTGTCTTTCAGATTGCTGTTTTAGTTTTTCTATTTGAATGACAAAAATCTCATGATTGAAGTATCGACAGCGCTCGTTAATTGCTGCGATAGTCGATAATAGGTCTAAGTTACTATTTCCCTTTTGCAATTGCCAAAGTTCAGATAAATTGTCTGGAGAACCTAATTGCGTTAACGCCAAAGATGCAATCCGCCGTGCCTCCTCATCTGAAGGAGGAATACTATAATAAAAGTCATTTATGTCTATTTGATAAGAATCATTTATCCCTGGAATGCTTCTCGTCCAATCATAATAGTTTGAATTAGTTAAAGCATTCGTGCCGTCTCGCAATATTTGGATTAGGATAGGCTCTGCTTTGTCAATGGGAATGCCCCACTTTTCGATAGTAGAGCAACAGGTATCAGGTCTATTAGGTGGGAAAAGCCCCTCAAAAGTTGAATCATCGATCGCTATTTCGGGTGGAGGTTCATTGTCTCTCAATCTTTGCAAAGCACTACTTGCAGACTCACGACAAAACGAATCAGAATCGTTTGAAGCGATCTGATCCAAAGTTACTTTAGCCTCTTCTGAGCCAATATTTTCTAGGGCTTTAATAATAGCCCAACGCACATATATATCTTGATCCTGAAGTTCTTTAATCAGAATAGGGACATAAGCTTCTGACGCAACTTCTCCCAATGCATGAATGGCAAACATCCGTGAAGGGTTACTTCGATCTTGAACTGCCTGGATTAGGAGGGCTAAAGCTGAGCTATTGCCAATTTTCTTTAAGCTGTCAACAGCATGAAAGTTAACTGATGAATCTTCGTCCTTTAGTAAATTATTCAAAGCATTTATAGCTTGTTCAGATTTAAATTGACCTAATTCATGAGCAACACAGCTCCGAATATCCTTGTCTGGGTGTTTCCCTGCCTGGAGCAACATATCAAGTGCAGAGTTAGATCCAATACTTGCAAGGGCTTCTATAATATCCTTATCTCCATAGCATTGCAGTGCCTCTTCTAGAACTGATATGGTTGCTTCTGTCCCAATGCGTTTTAGCGCAGAAATCGCTGTCTTGATTGTTAACCGATCTCTTGTTTGCCAACTTCCGCCTTTGAGAAATTTTTCCAAAACTGGAATGGCTGCATGAGAATGGGTCTCACCCAAAAGATTGGCAAGGACATGACTTGGTAAGCCCAAGTCTGATAGCATTTCAACCGCCTGTGATTGAACCTGATTCAGCCCTTTTCCTGCCAGAGTACTGCCCAAAATGGGGGATACCTCTAAGCCCAGCTTCACGAAGCGCAATGCTTGATCTTCGTCATGGATCAGACCTAGCATGAGGGAAATGGATTCTTGCCACTTCAGGTAGTTCAGATAATCTTGCTTCAGTTGTTCATCAGTCAGGTTGGGCAACCTTTTTAGTAGTTCTTCTGCTGCATAGTATTCTTGCAGAGATTGGTGACAGAAGCGTATTCGATGATTTCCTGGCGTACCAGAGGCTTCTAGTAAGTGAAAGTTTAATAATCGCTTTAAGTCTGTTTCTGAACCCAATAAGTTCTGAGCATTTATTTCATCTATATTTAAGCTAAACTGAGTTGGGTCATCCAGCCTCTTCGACTGCATCATCTCAAACGCTAACTTACTTAGCAAAGATCGCGATTCTCTCAGTTCAATGCCTTCTTTTGCTCTTTCAACATACAGCGCAGTAAAGCTGCGATATGCCTCTCCACGGGTTGTAGGAATCTCTTTGTTGGATTGAAAGATGCTATATAGCATCCACACCATCAAGGGTGTTTGTCCAAAATCACGGACGCGATCGCCCAATGTCTCGATCTCGGTACGATCTCGATCAGTAAGGCGTTCCTCCAAAAACTGTCTGACTTGTTGCGATGTCAGTGGTTGGATATCTATTTTTCGCTCAATGTTCCACCAATCGTTGGCATTACGGCTGGTAGCAATTACCCTTTGCTGCTTACATAGATTCTTTAGCTCTGTTTTAGCTTGCTCATTGGTCAGTTCATTCAATCCATCTACTAACAGTAACAAGCGATTTTGATCAAGGAGTTGATTGAGATTATCTGCAACTAAAGATAACCTGTGGCTTGCTAAACTTTCCAAAATCAATCCTCGTGTCTCAGGACGATCGCCAGTTGTTCTGTAAGATTTCAGTTCCACTAACACTGGGATCGGAGATTTCTCATTCTGTTTTGCCTTTCTTGCTGCATCCAGAAGAATCTTTTTTAACAAAGTAGACTTTCCTGCTCCTGGGCTGCCCACAATCAGAATTTTCTGATTGGCATGGTCTTCCAACAACCTCAAAATAGGTTTGGTGATTTCCTCAGTTGTGTCACTTTCCTTAGTTTTGTCACTTTCCGTCTTGAGGTTATCTGTTGACTCATTGTTCTGTTTTTTCTTGATCTTGGTTTTGCCGTCCAATATAAACTCAAACCAGGCATCTTTAATTTCATCTATAAATTCATTTTCTTTCCACCAGCACTCATAGGAGTCAATGATTGATCGTAGATATGGTTGAAAATCAATTTCAGCTTGCCTCCCAATGGATACTAAGTAGACGGTCGGCTCGATTCCATGCTTCTTGAGCAACTGCTGCCATTGCTCATCGTCACAAACCATGCATAGAGGAGTTGCTGTAGTGTAGTTGGGCTGCATGGGGTTTGGATGCTGACTTTGCACTGCGACTACTAAACCATCGCAGATGACTGCCGCCCCGGACATACTTAACCATTCAGATTTAGGTTCATCCGAATCCTGATTGATTGCTTTTTTGGATTTATCCGAATCCTGATTGATTGCTTTTTTGGATTTATCCGAATCCTGATTGATTGCTTGTATAACCGTTTGGGTTGAATATTCAGAGGCTAAGTTCTCGCTACTTCTCAACCCCAATAGACGATCTGGAAGACGATCTGCTAGACAAATGGTGCCTCGAGCCTGGAGACCGGCCGCAGCATGACCCTTATCTCGCTGAGTCCATCCCCATTTTGGATAGCCATACATTAGAAACTCTACCATCTCGCCTCTTTGGCCTTCTGGCAACTTGCCCAGAGCAATTGGCTGTACCTTTTCAATCGTCTCTGGCAATTCAATTAAGGCGATGTCTAAATCTTTGGCTTTCCAGACAACCTGGGCTTTCTTCTGACCAAAGCTTCGTTTATCCCGTACCTCACAGTTAGAACCCACGTCACGCAGCAAATGAGCCGCCGTGAGTACCAGGCGACCACCGATGCGGTAGCCAGATCCGTGGCTATTTTGGGCTTCAGGGTTTTCCCCCCAAACAATAACCTCGACTGCCCGACTGGGTTGAAACTCGCGGATAGACATAGGGATTACTCCGGAACTTCATCACTCCCAGTAAAAATGGGACCAGGGTTATTAGTTCCACTGCGAATATCCACAGGTTTAAGCGGTATCACCACTTTATGCACATCCTTATCTGTAGCCGTTCTACCTACCCCGAACCCAACGACCCAGAACTGGACGTCTCCTTTCGTATCAACACTGCGTTCCACTTCAATTTGGAACTCCATCGTGATCTCGCCCACCTCAAACCGCAACCGCTCTCCCTGTGAGGCGACAATCGATTCAATCAACTCTGCTCGTAATGCCGCGATCGCTTCCTGTAACCCGATCCGTTTTGGTTCCGTCATACCTCACACCCTGGATTTTGATAGAGTCTACAGTTCTATTTTCTCAGAAAACCCTTTAGCGCGAGAGGAGTCTAAAGGAATCTTGCGTTCTCTTCACAAGTCTCTCCAATGGCGTATTAGCTGGAGCACGCACTGATTACATCCCAACTACTTCCTCATCACGGTCGTCTGGGTGTTTTCGGTCTGACAGATCACGCTGAAGAACGAGTGCAAGGTCTGGCTGCGGAGCCAGCTAATT
>JBBIQC010000381.1:0-5276 GCA_037442585.1 Oscillatoriales cyanobacterium bin_317 | reverse complement strand
TGATGAAAAACAATCCTCGTACACCTTTTAGTCTTCCTCAGCAAGCCCTAAGTAAACCTGCAAGAAGCCTTGCATTTCATCCAAAATAATTTCATCGCTATTATGACTACGACTTTAGAACACCGCAATCGCGGCAATTTATGGGATCGGTTTTGTAGCTGGATTACCAGTACCGAGAATCGACTCTACATCGGTTGGTTTGGGGTGTTGCTGATTCCAACGGCCCTGGTCGCTGCGATCGTCTTTACCCTGGCCTTTATCGCCGCTCCCCCAGTGGATATTGATGGCATCCGTGAACCAGTCAGTGGTTCCTTACTTTACGGCAATAATCTGATGACAGCAACGGTTGTCCCGACTTCCAATGCGATCGGATTGCACTTTTACCCCATTTGGGAAGCCGCCTCTCTGGACGAGTGGCTCTACAACGGCGGTCCCTATGAGATGATTATTTTCCACTTCCTAATTGCGGTGTACGCCTACATGGGTCGGCAATGGGAACTGAGCTATCGCTTGGGGATGCGTCCCTGGATTCCAGTAGCATTCTCTGCTCCAGCTTCAGCAGCAACGGCTGTGTTGCTAATCTATCCCATTGGACAGGGCAGTTTTTCCGACGGGTTGATGCTCGGCGTTTCCGGGACATTCAACTTTATGATTGTGTTCACGGCTGAGCATAATGTGCTGATGCATCCCTTCCACATGCTGGCTGTGATTGGGGTGTTTGGGGGTGCCTTATTCTCCGCCATGCATGGCTCAATGGTGATGTCCAGTATTGTGCGGGAAACCACCGAAGAAGAATCGATCAACGCAGGCTATAAGTTTGGCCAGGAAGAAGAAACATACAATATTATTGCCGCTCACGGTTATCTCGGTCGGGTATTCTGGCAGAACGTCAGCTTCAACAACTCGCGATCGCTCCACTTTGTTCTGGCAGCCTGGCCTGTGATCGGGATCTGGTTTGCCTCTCTGGGCATTAGCACCATGTCGTTTAACCTGAATGGGTTCAACTTCAATGAATCGATTCTGGATCATCAAGGTAGACCTGTCCCGACCTGGGCAGATGTGCTGAACCGAGCGAATTTAGGGATCGAAGTGATCCATGAGCGGAATGCTCATAACTTCCCCTTAGATTTGGCTTCCGGTGAAGCACAACCGATCGCCCTGGTAGCACCCACAATTTCCAGTTAGTTTGGCCAGTTAATTTGGATTGTCTTTCCACTGTTGCTGCTCTCATCCATGCTAGATGAATTGCGCCCGTTAACGGGCGCTTTTGCTGTGTGGGTTTTCACTCATCGTTGTGTTGCTGTGCAGTCCTCATTCCACATGGCTGTGCTGAGATAGCGTTCTCCTGCACTGGGTTGGATGATCACAATTCGTTGGTTCCGGTAATGCGATCGCTGGCCAATTTGTAACCCAGCATAAACCGCCGCCCCCGTTGAAATACCACTCAGGATGCCTTCAACTTGTGCTAATTGTCGTCCCAACTCGTAAGCCTGCGCTTCGGTGACAGTAACAATTTCATCGATTAAATCGACTCGCAAAACATCGGGAATAAACCCGGCACCAATCCCCTGTAAATTGTGTTCACCTGCTGGTTTACCACTTAGCACCGCACTGTTTGCGGGTTCAATGGCAATGATTTGCAGATTGGGATTTTGCTGTTTCAGATAGCGTCCGGCTCCAGTGAGAGTGCCACCTGTCCCAACACCGACGATTAATGCGGCAATGTCGCCATCGGTGTCCTGCCAGATTTCGGGGCCTGTGGTATCGTAGTGGATTTTGGGATTGGCAGGATTGCTGAATTGGTGAGGTGAGAAAGCATTGGGGATGGTTGTAACGAGTTGATTGGCGCGGGCGATCGCTCCCTGCATATCGGCTACAGCCGGAGTCAAGATTACCTCTGCTCCATACGCCTGCACAATTTGCCATCGCTCCTGACTCATGTGTTCAGGCATGGTCAAAATTAGACGATAACCCTTGGCTGCACAGGCCATTGCCAGTCCAATCCCCGTATTTCCAGAGGTCGCTTCTACAAGCGTAGACACCCCAGGTTGAATTAGCCCTATCCGTTCTGCTTCCAGCATCATGCTGATGGCAATCCGATCTTTCACCGACTTTGCCGGATTCATGCCCTCCAACTTCAGCACAATCTCGGCAATACAGCCGAATTGCTGGGGTAAACGCTGGAGTTTCACCAGCGGTGTATGACCAATGATTTCGGTAATGTCATTGTAAATAGGCATGCTGTCATTCGTCAGTACGATCGCCATGATGCAAACTTAATTTTACTCCAGGGGCGATCGCTCGTTTAGAGGAAGCGCGATCGCAACTTAAGAACTGCAACCTGACCCTATTGGCTTTCCTCTTGATCGGCGTAAAATCAAGGAGGGGTATGGAGGTTGAGGGATGATAACCGCAACAAATGTTCACATTAAGATTGACCTGACTGCAACGCGACCCGATTTAGAACCAGAGGAACTGGAGCGGATGACTCAAACTCTGGATCAGCCTCTGACGTAGAGTTTGCGGCTAATGGCAAGAGTTACAAACTGCAATATTGCAATCAGCAGCAGTTAGACGAAGCGGTGCGGGCGATCGAGCGATTGGCGCAAATTGGGTAGGAGGCAGGCATGGCGAAAATCGCACTGTTGATTGGCGTGAGTGAGTATCAAGCAGGCTTCACCCCCCTGCCGAAAGCCAGCCAGGATCTGGAGGCTATGCAGCGGGCCTTGCAGGATCATCAAACGGATGGGTTTGACCAGATCAAGGTGCTGCGGGATCCGGATCTGCAAACTATGCGGGTGGAAATTGAAGCTCTATTTACGGGATGCTCCAGAGAGGATCTGGTGCTCCTCTTTTTTTCCGGGCATGGGATTAAAGATGATCAGGGAAGGCTTTATTTTGCCACGCGAGATACCCGCAAGGCTGCTAATGGTGAACTGCGACGGGCAACAGCGATGGAATCAGGGTTTGTTCAGGAAATGATGAACAACAGCCGCTGTAAGCGTCAGGTGGTGATTCTCGATTGTTGCTTCAGTGGAGCGTTTGCCGCTGGGATGGGAGCAAAGGACAGTGGCACGGTGGATATTGCAGCGCAATTGGGTGGTGAAGGACGGGCCGTGTTAACCTCCTCCACTTCGACCCAGTATTCCTTCGAAGAGCAGAGCGCGGATCTGTCCATTTACACTCGCTACATTGTGGAAGGATTGGAAACGGGAGCGGCGGATCTGAACCATGATGGCTGGATTGAGGTGGAGGAATTGCACGACTATGCCAGAAGCAAAGTGCAGGAAACGGCTCCCGCCATGAAACCGGAAATCTATGCTGTTAAGGAAGGTTACAAAATTCGCTTGACTCGTGCCCGTATCGGGGATCCAAAGTTGCGATACCGTCAGGAAGCCGATCGCTATGCCAGTCGGGGGGAGATTTCGGCGATCGGACGGATTCTGCTGGATACCTTGCGCGATCGGTTGGGGTTGTCTGCCGAGGAAGCGGCCCAGATTGAAGCGGACTTGCTGCGGCCCTACCGGGAACATCTGGACAATTTGCGGCGCTATCGGGAAGCGGTCATGGCAGCGGCGGAGGTGGAATATCCCTTCAGTGACCAAACCCATAGCGATCTGCAGCATTTTCAGGATGTACTGGGACTGCGGGATGAGGATGTGGCACCGATTACAGCAGAGATCGCCGCTCAGGTGACCCAGAAAGCGGCACAGCAGCACCAACAGCATCTGGTTGAGTACCAGCAGGTGTTTTCTGCAGCGGTGGAGCAAGAATTTCCTTTGAGGGAGGCGACCTGGAATGAGTTGCAACAATTACAGCAACGGTTGCAACTGAGTGAGGCAGAACTCACATCCATTGAGCAATCGATTCTGGCTCAAAAGGAAGCGGAGAAGTTGAAGCAACAGGCAGAAGCAGAGAGGCAGCAACAAGCGGCGATCGAGCAACAACGGCAGCAACAGGAAGCCAAGCAACGGCAGCAGCAGCAAGAAGCGGAAGAACTCAGGCGACAAGCAGAAGCGGAACAACGACAGCAGCTGGAAGCAGAACAACAGCAACAACAACAGGAAACTGATTACCAACAGAAATTGTTGTCTTATGAGCAGGATTTTATAAGGCTTACGCAGTCTGGCTTATCTAACGAGTATGTTCGCGATCGTCTCCGGCAGATTCAGCAAGAGTTAGGGCTGAGAGATGCAGACATTGCAGAAATCGAAGCGCGAGTAATAACTCAGCAAGGAACTAATAAGCCATTGCAGCAGCAGGGAAGGGACGAATGGGAGGAAGGTGCCGAAGAAAGTCCTGCAGGCAAACCCGTGCAACAGCGACCTGCAGGCGATCGTCCCGCTCGCTTTTGCCCTCCTGGAGGCAAGCCCTCGTGGCTGATTCCAACAGTGGCGATCCTCGGTGTCGTGTTACTGGGATTGGTTCTGCCCTCGTTGATAAGAGAATGGCATCAAGAAGCCGAAAAGCCTCTGGTGCAGTTGGATAAGCCCTTGCTGGAAAGCCCTAATCTCGCTGCCAGTCCTGCAACGGCAGCAATTTTAACCAATGAAGCGGCCAAACAGATCCTCGACTCCTGGTTGTCTACCAAGGCCAAAGCCATGGGGCCAAATCATGAAATCGCGCTCCTGGATCAGATTCTGCTGGATCCCAAACTGGCGGAATGGAAGAGTGCTGCTGAGCAAGCCAAGCGAGATAACTGGTATCGCACCTATAGGTATGATGTGAAGGCTGACTCCGTGGAACTTATCTCCTCGACGACAGGGCAAGTGATTTCATCCCCTGCAGCGAACCCAGAGCAAGTTGAATCTCCAACGGCAGAGACATCCGCCACTTCACCCAATGCCGCTCAATCCTCATCTCCCAGCCCTACAGGAGCGATCGCTTCACCGACTCCCACAAACCCGACCTCTGAAGCGGATCAGGCGCGAGTTGTGGCCACTGTGACGGAAACCACAGAAACCTTCCGTGATGGGAAGTCTGATGGCACCCCACAGACGGAAAATCTGCGAGTTCAGTACACTCTGATTCGTAAAGACGGGAAATGGTTCATTCAGGACTGGCAAGTGCTATAAGCTCAACGGCTACCGCTATAAAGCGGGACAAATTGAGCATCGCAAAGATTAATTGCCAAATTCCATGCCCCTACCGCCGCGGTTGATTCCAGGGTCGTGGGGGCGATGATTGTGAACCTTATTGCATGTAGACGTGGTTTTAAAGAGCGATCGCCCCACAATCTGAATGTCAGTCATCACAATCAACACCAGCGATCGATT
>JBBIQC010000380.1:3231-5306 GCA_037442585.1 Oscillatoriales cyanobacterium bin_317 | reverse complement strand
TGGAGTATCGTTCCTGTCCTTCTTTCCCAAGCCCGTTGTGGGTGCGCTCTTATTATTAATTGGGCTGGATTTACTGGTGATGCAATTGTATGATGGCTGGTTTAAGTTGCCACGAATTGACTATGCGATCGTTCTGTTTATCATGGCTGTTGTTGCCTGCTTTGGTCTGCTAGTTGGCGTGGTCGTTGGTTTAGTGGTTGTCATTATTTTGTTTGTATTGAATTACAGCCGGATTGATGTTGCCCGGAATACCTTTTCTGGGTCTGGTTTTAGTAGTCACCGTAAGCGGCCCCTGAACCAGGAGCGGCTGTTGCAAACAAAGGGCGACCAATCCTGCATCATGACATTGCAGGGGTATATCTTCTTTGGCACCGCCAATCATCTCCTCAATCGCGTTCGACATCGACTCTCCGATCCCGATTCAGCCCCTCTGAAGTTTGTGTTACTCGATTTTCATTGGGTCACAGGATTGGATTCCTCCGCGATCGTCAGTTTCGTGAAGTTGAAACAGTTGGCCCGCAAGCAGCAATTTCAAATTGGGTTCACAGACCTTTCGCCTGAATTAACCAGAATGTTGCACCAGAGCCGCATATTGGAGCCAGAAGACCCCATTTGCAGCGAATTTCCAGACCTCGATCGCGGATTAGAATGGTGTGAGAATGAGGTCTTGAGTGCCAGTAAGTACCGTCGTACTCGTTCCCTGCCGCTGTCTCTGTTACTGAAAACCATCCTGACAGAGGACAATGACCAGATCGCTATTCTGATGAATTATCTGGAACTCCGACCGGTGGAAAAGGACGAGTATGTGTTTCGTCAGGGCGATGTTCCCGAAACGCTGTACTTTGTGGAATCAGGAGAAATCAGCACGATCATGGATCATCCCACCGGAAAGCCTCAACGGCTGCAAACTCTCGGTGCAGGCACCACGCTGGGGGAAGTCGAGTTTTACACCCAGACCGCCTATCCCCAATCCGCGATCGCTGAAGCGTCCTCTAAACTATACGGACTCCATACCTCAGCCCTGCAAACCATGCAGCAAGACCACCCCCAACTGGCTGCCACATTCAATGCCTTCATGACGCGATCACTGGCAGACCGATTGGCTGTAGCCCAGCGAGAAATCACCCAGCTCACCGCTCGCTAATTCCGGTTAGGTTTGCAATCGTACTTCTGATACCAGACGATGAGATCAAAGGGTTTCCATTATGGTTCATCTGCCAGACGCATTTACCTCCTACATCGAACAGAACTTTTACGGCAGGATCACGGAACAGTCCACGCTGGAGGCGATCGTCAACGATGACAGTTTTCTGGAAAACCCACTCAAGCATGTGGCGTTGTTTTCAGATCATGGAATTGTGCATGGCAAAGATATCGCCAGCAAAATTGAGCAAGTATTGCATCACATTCATGGAGTGCTGATCCCTGAGCGATCGCAGCCCCGGCTGGAATTTATGTTGGGCTACGGCGTGATGCTGGCGTACCTGCATGACATTGGGATGCGCGATTTTTCCGCCTTTGGCCGAGCGATGCATCCGGAGTTTGCCGCCCAACTGATTTATACCCAGGAATTTGAACATCTGGTCGAGCGGCTGTGGCAAGAGAATGCAGGCAATGTGCCCTGGCGATTAACCAACCTGTCCCTATCTGGGGTGTTGCCGCAAGATCCCCAACTGGTTCTGCGAGAGATGTTGTCCCTATCCATTGGTCACAGCAAGAGCAAAATTGCGATCGCCACCTTAAATCATCCCCACGTCTTAAAGGCGACGATGCAAGAGTGTCTCAGTTCCGACTTGCATTACCTCCATCACCGCCAACAAGTTGCCAAAGCAGAGGTAAAACTGGCCCAGGTAAACGATCAAACAATAGACACAGAACTGTTTGAGATTCTCACCCAACATCTGGAAAAAGCCAGAAGCGCTTTGACAGAGTTTACTCAATCGCATCGCTTTCAGACTACTAATCTTGATCTCGATCGCTATTATCAAGACTTTTCTCAGACTTCCTTTCAGTGGCTCGTCAGTCCCCATCCAGAACTCAAAGAATTGGTACAGGATGTCATCGATACCATTCGG
>JBBIQC010000380.1:0-3184 GCA_037442585.1 Oscillatoriales cyanobacterium bin_317 | reverse complement strand
CCTGGTAAATCAGCATACGGCTAATGCTGTCTACGCCCTGCAAACCTCCGATGGCTCGAAACTCTTTTTGCTGGAAGGAAAAGATGCCATCAGTAGCGGCGAAGCCAACATGACCAATTGTGAACTCGATCAGGAGAGGAATCTGCGAGTGTCCTTCGATCGCGGCTCCTTTTCCACTCCAGAAGCGACTCAATGGGCGGTTTACTGTGCCGCTTTAGTGATTAATGACATTCAGGCTGATGTGATCGGCAGTTTTGCTCGTCCCAGTGATGCGGCTCCTGCCGAGGCAATCAGTAAACCGTGGGAAGAAATGCAGATTCTGGTGGAAGGGGTAGACGATAATCCCACCTTTGCCAATGCGGTATGTCAGGAATTGGGCCGCATGAACTCCGCGATCGCCCATCGCTGCCGCCCCGTTGCTTCTCTTCAAAAAGCAGATCTGGCCGAGGTTGCCCGTTACCTGGCTGGCACCACCCCCGTCTGGAACCCAGATGAGCAGAACAGTCTGTTAGCTGAGCTTGCCAGGAGTGGGCAGAAAATAGACCAGTTAGACTTGGAGCGCGGCCTCCGGGATGTCAAATTCATCACGATTAGAGCAGGTGAGGTGTTGATGGAAAATGGTTCACCCGCCAGTTTTGTCTACATTCCCATGAGCCAGGGTCTGAAAATCTTCCCAGAGGGCGGATATGCTGCAACTCCCGCCCAGCCCTGGATGCACATTGGCGATACGGCTGCCATCAAAGGCTCCATCCGTAATGCTCGTGTGATGACAGAACGCGATACCAACCTGCTGATGATCCCCCGGCAGGTTTATCTCCAGTACTGGTACAATCCCTACTCCGTGAATGAACTTGTCCAACTGTTTGATCAGGGAGATGGTTCAACCTTACGTCGTCGTTATCTACTAACACCAATCTCAGTTCAGAAAAAGCAAATTAAGCGCAACCGCCGCCAACGCTTTCTCCCCCTTGCCCTGCAACTCAAATCCCTGTTCCATGATTTTGAGCAGGTGAAAACCTTGATGACCTATCTGGAGAAGCTCGACTTATCTCAAGACTCTTGTTTATTTCACCAAGGAGACCCGGTCAATGCCCTCTATCTTGTCGAAATGGGACAGGTTGACCTGTCAGTTAAACAGTACGGGGGACAGCCCAAAATTCAACAGGTCTGCAATTCAGGAGAGTTTGTCGGAGAAGTTGATTTTTATACTCGATCCTCCTACCAAACCACTGCGATCGCCACTCCCCATAGTCAAATCTATCAACTCACTCGCGCCGCCCTCAAACACCTGCAGCAGGAACATCCCTCCACCGCGATCGCCTTCAGCGAAATGATCCTCACCCACATCGCCAACCGCCTCCAGTCCCCAAATTCTGTCCAATCTCCAACTCCCAGATTGAACGACGCGATCGACCCATCCCCCACCCCCTAATTCCTAATCCCCACCCTCTAATTCCTAATCCCCAGAGACCAATCCCATGACCAAAATCGTATCCATTCATTCCTATCGAGGTGGTACTGGTAAATCCAATATCACTGCCAACCTGGCCGTTAGCATGGCCCTCCAGGGTAAACGGGTCGGCATCGTTGACACTGATATTCAATCCCCTGGTATTAATATTCTCTTTGGCCTCGGCGAATCAGCCATCCAGCACACTCTGAATGATTACCTCTGGGGACGGTGTGCGATCAAAGAGGTCGCCTGTGACGTAAGTCATGTGCTTGAAGAACAAGCGATCGCTGGAGCAATTTACTTGTTACCTTCCAGCATGAGGAGTGAGGACATCGCCAGAGTGCTCAGTGAAGGATATGATGTTGAGCTACTGCAAACGGGGTTCTACGATATTGCAGAGCAGTTACAGTTAGATTACCTATTTGTAGATACCCATCCCGGTATCAATGAAGAAACTCTGTTATCCATTGGGATCTCCGACATTCTGATTCTCATCCTGCGTCCCGACCAACAAGACTATTTAGGCACCGCTGTTGTCTTAGAAGTTGCCGCCAATTTGGATGTTCCTCAGATTTTTCTGGTGATCAACAAAATCCTCCCAGATTTCGACATAGAGGAACTTAAGAAGAAAGCTGAGGATACCTACCAACGGTCTGTTGCAGGGTTGCTTCCGGTTGCCACAGAAATGATGCGCCTGGGTAGCCAGGGAGTTTTTTGCCTCAAGTATGCTGACCACCCAGTTTCCCAGGAGTTTCAGCAAATTGTGAGTTTGGTGGATTCCAATTAGGAAACAGGCCACAATAGTCCTCTTGCAAATTAATCACTGCCCCCTGCTGAACGGTTGTAAACTGACAACTGATGATTCAGGTTTGAGGCTGACCCATGGGATTGAAACGGGTTTTAGTTACGGGTGCGACAGGAAGAACAGGGTCTCTAACGCTACAAAAGTTGCGGCAAATCCCAGAGGAGTTTACTGCGATCGGCTTTGCTCGCTCCGAGGCCAAGGTCAAGGAATTGTTCGGCTCAACCGAGGGCTTTTTTCTGGGCAATATTCGGGATAAATCTGCTCTCACAGATGCCCTTGCGGGTTGTCAGGCTTTAGTCATTCTCACCAGTGCCATACCCCGTATGAAAGCACCGCCCCAACCGGGAGAACGGCCAACGTTTGAGTTTGAACCAGGTGGCATGCCAGAAGAGATTGACTACCAGGGGCAACGCAACCAGATTGATGCCGCGATCGCCGCAGGGGTTGATCACATTGTCCTGGTTGGCTCCATGGGAGGAACCCAGACCAATCATCCCCTGAACCAACTGGGGCAAGGCAATATCTTAGTTTGGAAACGCCAAGCCGAGGCGTACTTAATAGACTCAGGCATCGACTACACGATTATTCGGGCTGGTGGACTACTGGATGAACCGGGTGGACTACGGGAATTGCTTGTCAGTAAGCAGGATGTATTTTTAACCGATGCTCCCAATGGAATTCCGCCCTCTATTCCCAGAGCCGATGTGGCGGAAGTTGTGGTACAGGCACTGAAAGAGCCTGGAGCCAGAAACAAGGCTTTTGATTTGATCTCCAAACCGATGGCAGACCCCTCTGCGGTAGTCACGAAAGACTTTGCCGCCTTATTTGCCCAAACCCTACCTGGACTGTGAAGAAGACGATGAAGGTTGTAATACCCATTTAAAATGGATGTAGGGCAAATGGGGTTAAACTAGGAGCGTTGTTTA
>JBBIQC010000379.1:1299-5324 GCA_037442585.1 Oscillatoriales cyanobacterium bin_317 | reverse complement strand
ATAGGAGGATGATGCTTCAGGTAACTTGTTCACGCCTGATGCAATGGTTAAGCTGAATCGTCGGAAACTGTTATTGACTGGGTTAGCAGCTGGGACGGGAAGTGCGATCGCGGCTCAACGATCCGTCGCTCAAGCTCCCCCTCCCCTCCGTCGCCCTGCCTCCCCAACCAACACTCCTGCCCTATCTGATTTGTTTGATTTTCAGGGAACATCAGATTTGCGGGTGGCGGTCAGTAACAGTCCAATTACGCCTCCGGTTCCCTACGATCGCGCCTGGTCTAAACTCCTGATTCGCTGCTGTGCCCTGGCCTATGAGCAATTTGAGACTGGAAAAACCAATCCATCCTTTGATGGCTCCATTAAGGGTCTGCCCAGCTACATCCTGGAGTTGAACGGGTTCACACAAGTTGCCAGCTTTAAGGGACTGGAAGATCTGGCTGGCTTTTCCCTCAAAGGAACTTCCCTACCGGAAATTTTGAAGAATGCTCCCCTAGAAAAACTGGGAAACCTTTTACCCCCAGAGCTTCAGCAGATCTTTCAAGGTGTGACCCAGCGAGTTCTGAATCCCAGACTGGTGTTTTTGGGGTACGTGCTGCGGTCTGATCGGGCCAACATCATTGTGTTTCGCGGTTCCCAAACCCTGAATGATTGGCTTGCCAATGTTCAGGCCCGACAAACGGACTATGTTCTGGATGGAGTGAAGCGAGGCCGGGTTCATCGAGGATTTCAGACATTCTATGACAATCTTGAAACGCAGATCAAAAATGTCTACAAACTGTTGAATCCAAACGCGCCTGTTTACTTGACAGGTCACAGTTTGGGAGCGGTACTGGCTACTCTGACTGCAGTTGATATAGCAAATTTCAGCTTCAAAGGTACCTCGCAGGTACGACTTTACAGCTATGCTTCGCCCCGCCTTGGGGATCCCACTTTTGCTCAATTTTTTAACACCACCGTTCCCAACACCTATCGGGTATTCAACATCGCTGACATGGTGCCAGAAGTTCCCGCCTCTGAGACTCGTGAAGGCGAATATCGCCACGTTGGGCAGTTCTGGTCGTTTCTCAACTACACCGGGAACCTCGCTCCCAATCACGAAACAGCAATTTACCGGGAAGCGATCGATCGCCAGGTTGAAATCAATTCCTTACCCAACTTCCCACTTTGAAATTCTTAATTCTCCTGTCCTGCGAACTGTTTTACGATCGCAGTAGAAATATCTGTGATTTGGAATCAGCGTGTTGGGCTTTTGACGGATGATTCCCCTGCACAAGCAGTCTTTGAGCAAATTGGAATAACTCGGCCCATATTCGCTGATCCGCAAGGAGGAGAATATGGCGATCGCCTGTCGTTCGGGTGAACGAATTCCTGGTTTTGCAGGCGTTATTCGAGGGGGAATAACCTGGAAACTGGAGCACCCAGAAGAATTGCAGGATCTTTACGCACTGTGTCAGCCATCCAGTGACCCATTCGATCAATTGCGACATCCTGCTCTGGAATTGCCGAGCAGACAGAATTCAGACCAGGGCAGTTTTATAAGGGACTGGCGAGAATTGGGCGATACTGAATCTGATGGCTTTCTTTATGCTCTGGGACTGGTTCATCACCTGTGGGCTGAGGTTGAAGAACCCAATCGGATTCAGGGGATTGTGGCGATCGCAGATGGCGACTTTCCCCTTGAACTTGAGTTACACCAGACCACTTTTGGCCTGACATCAGGTTCAGTGAACCCGGTGTTATTGCTGCCCAAAATTGCCCCGTGGACGTTGGGGAAATGGGTAGTAGGTATCGCTTTAAAGACGTATTCGATGCTGACAGCAGGAGTGAGTGTGTCTGGCTGGAGTGAATATCTGGCCGAAAAGCTGCGCCTCTCAGCAGAAAAAGAGAAGCATGAGGAACTCCTGCGATTAGATGATCCGACAGACCAGCAGAAAATTCAGCAGGCTCAGAGAGTAATTATCTTTTTACATGGACTGCTCTCTACCGATCTCGGTACCTTTGATCCACTGATCAGTTTTATTCAAACCCAGTTAACCAAGTACGGTTTAGCTGGACAGGTCGCATTTGTTGGGTGGCCCCACGATACGCTCAAAGATATTGATACCAATGCACAGGCTCTGCAACGGCTGATTCAACAGGTTTTAGGGCCAGGTCAGAGCCAGGTTGCTTTTGTTGCTCATTCGCGGGGTGGATTGCTGGCCAGAGCTACAGCGGTACGTTTGTTTAATCACTCCTCCAGTTTTTGGAGCAATCGGTTGAGGTGCTGCATCACATTTGGAACCCCCCATGAAGGGGCAGAACTGGCCGATTGTCCAGAGGTCTTCCTTGGGATGGCAACCCTGATGTTGGCACTCAATGCCGATAAAAATTGCCTGTTTCACATCCTGTCGTATGTTGTGGAAACCCATCCTCAAGGTGTGTTAGACCTGTGTAAACCAAAGCGGGGCAATTTTTTATACACGTTGATTGACCAGGAACAGGGGCAGGTCATTAAAGCAGGCATATATCCCGACCAGGAACGATTGCTGAAGATTCTGGCGATCGGAGGAAAGGTGTCGAAAAACAACATTCATCGATGGCTGATCAACCATGCTCTGCACAATAAGGATCACGATCTGGTGGTCACGACAGCATCTTCCATGCCAGTTGGTGTTAAGCATTACTCAGGCGACCTGGATTGCGACCACATGAGTTATTTCATTGGAGGAAAGGACACCTTTCACGATATCTGGCAATGTTTGTACGATTGTCTTGCTCTGAATGTATTAGCAGCAGAAAAACTGAGAGAAGAGCTGAATTCGATAAGGGAAACGCTTGAAAACAAAACCGAGATCACTGCTGAGAAGATTGGCCTCACAAAGCGTGAACAGAAATATCCCTGAATCCATTTTTGAGTGCTGGAGGGCGATCCCCACATCTCCTACACCGTAAACGGCTCGATCGCATACTCCTGCCACTCTCGCTGATACCACTCCGACACATAAGGCCGGACAACAAATTTGGGTGGACAACCTGCTTTTACATCCACCCGCAGGAAGGAATAGGGACGGCGTTTGTGAGAACCCTGTCCACTCCGTCCTACAAATAAACAGGACTTAGCCACCGTCCGCGCTCCTGCAAATCCCAAGGTTTCAGTTAACTCCGGCCCTTCGGTTCGCTGTCGCCGCAAGCTATACCCACTCCCGCCACAGATAATCCAATTTGTGTAAGCGTCAGCATGGCCTGTATCCAGCGTTTGCAGATGTTCCATGCAGTGGGCGTGACCGTTGAAAACCAGATCGACAATCGGACGGCCTTGAGTCTGGTCACTGACTTCCTGACCAACGGCATCTAAGACCTGACGCAGGCGATCGCGAATGGCCAGAGTTTGGGCCTGACTCCATTTCGTGGCTTCCGTGACATAGGGTGGATGGTGGAAGAACAGCACTCGTCCCCGTCGCTCAGGATTTCGCCAGGAGGCAATCAGGCGTTCCTGTAACCAGTCCAGTTGCCCCCAATCCGTGACAGTACTTGCATCGACCACCAGTTGCTGATCAATATCCTTGATCACTTCACCCAGTTGCTCAATCTTGGCGTGCAGGTCATCCAGTTGATCAGCCTCCTGAAGACCGGCAGGATTTAGCTTCAGGACAGTTTCTACTAATTGCTGCCGTTCTTTTTTCAGTTGCGATCGCTGTTGCTCCAGTTGCCGCCGGAGAGCGTTTCCCTGAGCGGTATCGGGTAAAGGAATGGGGGCGCTAAAGGTGTTGGAATCCAGCGCAAAAAAGTCAATGCCGCCACTCTGAAAGGTGTAATAGCGGTTGGGAAGGCGGGTAAACACACCGGGCTGATACCGTAGACAGGCTCCCGTAGAGGTTTTTGCGGTGTAGTGAAAGTTTAAATGTCGATTGAACGCTTCCCCAGATAAGGCTTTGAGGTAATCCAGAAAGGCGCGGGCGTAAGCATCTCCTTGATAGGAACCATGCCACCCAATATCCAGTTCAAACTGATACCGCAATAGATACCGCAGAGGGCCTATCAGTTGG
>JBBIQC010000379.1:0-1281 GCA_037442585.1 Oscillatoriales cyanobacterium bin_317 | reverse complement strand
TCCTGGAACAGGGAAAAACGGTCGGTTGAATACCATCTTGTCATAACAAATTCGCTCCGGTTGTTCGCCCCCGACCAGGAATTTCTGGTAAGGATCGATGAAGTTTTTGTAGTAATACTCATCAGACCCAACCAGATACACCACATCTCCGGTATGCAGGACAAAGCGGCAGTCCTCCCGATGTTGCTCCATACCTTTCGCGACCTGCCGTTGGGGATTGTGGTTGCGATGGTAGCCGGATCCACTGTCGCCAATCACTAAAAAGGAGAATTCCGGGGTGTCCTCCTGGCCGTCATCCAGAACCAGGCAGGTTTGGTCAATGCCGCGCTCTAGAATGGCCGGATCCCGCCAGCGGACTCGCTGCCCCATTTTGAGGATTTTGGTCACGATCGGCGGATCGATCACAAACTGCATAACCCAACACTCCAGGTTTCAACACCATTCACTGTACAGACGCGATTGATCCTGTCTCTACCCCACCCTTCCACCATCCCATCATTCCATCACGCTCCACTATCCCCTATTCACCCTGCAGTTTTCCTTCTGCCTCAGACTCATAAGAGATTTGATCGGAAATGTAAGCAGGCGGCTCCACATGAATCGTGACTCGCACCGGGCCATACCGCTCTTCCAGGCGGGTTTCCACTTCCTCAGTAATCCGGTGTGCCGTTTCGACATCCGTGGCCTTCACAATCAGGTGCATTTCAATAAACATCTGACGGCCCACCACCCCGCGAGAGGCAATGTTGTGACAATTCACCACACCAGGAACTTCCATCGCCAGCGCATGAATTGACTCTGGAGCCACCGCCATTTGATCCACCAACCAGGGTAAATTGGCCTGAATCACCTGCCAGCCACTCCAGAACACCATGACCGCCACTGGAAAGGCCAGAATCACATCCAGCCACTGTAAATTCCAGAGCCAGATGCCAATTAACCCAATCAGAACGCTGATCGTCACCCAGATGTCACTCATGGTGTGGTAGGCATCAGCGATCAGAATCGTGCTGCCAATCCGGTGACCCACTCGTCGCTCGTAAAAGGTGACAAAAATGTTGATTCCCAACACCAACAGCAGCAACCACAGTTCAGAAGCCGAGATTGTCACTAGCGAGTGACCGGGGTTCAGGATGCGCTCGATCGCACTCTGGAGAATTTCAAAACAGGCGATTCCCAAAAAGGCCGCGATTCCCAGGGCACCGACGGCTTCAAATTTGTGATGGCCGTAGGGATGGTCGCGATCGGGGTAAGGCGAGGAGAGGCGACTGGTCAATAGGC
>JBBIQC010000378.1:5119-5329 GCA_037442585.1 Oscillatoriales cyanobacterium bin_317 | reverse complement strand
GCGGAAATCGACCCCTGACTCGATACGAATTTGCGGCCGTGATGAATGCAGTAATTACTCAAATCGAGCAGTATTTTATCTCTGGGGAAATTGGTCGCATCCGGGAAGATTTTGCCACTATCAGGCGGCTGCAGGACTCCTACGACAATATTCTGGGGAGTATTGACAATCGCGTGCAGAAGTTGGAAACGAGGATCGACACCCTGGAGC
>JBBIQC010000378.1:0-5087 GCA_037442585.1 Oscillatoriales cyanobacterium bin_317 | reverse complement strand
TGGCTGGACTGACTGATGGCAGCAACGCCAACAGCACCTCCCCGATGCGAGTTCGCCTGGATTTGAATACCAGCTTTACCGGAACTGATCTGCTGCGGACTGAGCTGGAAGCTGGAAATAATGGGGGAGATGCTATCAGTAAAATTCAATCAACCCGTGGCCCTAACCTCCTGGGAACGTTGGGTATTTTGGCGGATGGGGGCGGGTTGGACTTTGTCAGCTATCCGAATATCGTCCGCATCAGCAAGTTGTATTACACCTTTGCGCCTGCCAAAAATCTCAGTTTGACTGTGGGTGGTCGCCTCAACCCCAGAGATTTCATTGATTACAACCGCTTTGCCAATGATTCTCTGGAGAACTTTTCCTCCAGCTTTTTCATGAATAATCCGCTGATTGTGCAAAATCCGGTGGATCGACCGGGAGGGGCAGGAGCCGCGATCGCCTGGGCATTCACGCCATCCCTGATCTTAAAGGGGTTATATGTAGCGGCGGATGCCAGCAGTCCCAGCGGCAGTTCCACCCAAGGAGGATTGTTTGGCGATCGCAACCAGGGTAGCGTGGAACTGGAGTACTCCTTCAATCCAGCTCTGGTAGCCCGCCTGCAATACACCAGTGCCACCGTTAACGGGGTGGCGATTAATGCTGGAGGTTTGAACGTTGAGTGGGCCTTTAACCGCCAGTTTGCCGCCTTTGGACGATTCGGAATTGGTCGCTATGCAGGCTTTAATACCGTGCTGGATCAGCAGCTTTCCCTGACTCCCATCACCTGGGCGTTGGGGGGCACGATTCGCAATATTGTGATTCCGGGATCCGTGGCGGGTTTGGCGATCGGGCAACCCTTCGTAACCAGTGATTTGGGAAACGCGACTCAAACCAACTTTGAAGCCTATTACCGCTTTAACCTCAACGACAGTGTGATTTTCAGTCCGGCCTTCCTGGTGGTAGCCAATCCCAATAATCGGGCGATCGGCACGATTTTTGAATGGGTGGTGCGCATGAATTTTTCGTTTTAGGTAATTTGCCCTTATGATTAGCCCTATTGGTTTACCCTTGTAGTTCCACCTCTATCCCTCCCCTCCCCTCAGTTATACTGAAAGCTCAGCAATACGTATTTCTACTTGAACTCTTTATTCAAAGATGCAGCCAACTGACCCGAATAAGTTTACAGACAAGGCATGGGAAGCGATCGTTCAGGCTCAAGATGTGGTGCGCCGCTACAAACAGCAGCAGTTGGAAGTTGAACATTTAATGATTTCCCTGTTGGAACAGCAGGACGGGTTGGCAACAAAAGTATTCGCCAAAGCCGGAGTGGATACGGCCCGTCTGTTTCAACAGATTGAAGACTTTACCCGACGGCAACCCAAGGTTCCTAATGCCGACCAGCTTTACCTGGGCCGCAACCTGGATGTGATGCTCGATCGCGCGGAAGAAACCCGCCTTAAATGGCAGGATGATTTCATCTCGGTTGATCATCTGCTGATGGGCTTTGCCGTGGATCCCCGTTTGGGATTACGGGTACTCCGCACTTACGAACTCGATCCCCGCAAGCTAGAAGCCATGATTAAAGAGATGCGGGGCAGCCAGAAAGTCAGTGACCAGAACCCGGAATCCCGCTATGGCGCACTGGAAAAGTATGGACGGGATCTGACGGAACAGGCCAAGGCTGGCAAGATTGACCCGGTGATTGGCCGGGATGAAGAAATTCGTCGGGTGGTGCAGGTTCTATCCCGTCGCACCAAAAATAATCCGGTGCTGATTGGCGAACCAGGTGTGGGGAAAACGGCGATCGCCGAAGGATTGGCCCAGCGAATCGTCAAAGGCGATGTCCCGGAATCCCTGAAAAACCGCACCCTGATCACCCTGGATATGGGTTCCCTGATCGCTGGAGCCAAGTACCGGGGTGATTTTGAGAATCGGCTGCGATCGGTGCTCAAGGAAGTAATTCACTCCGATGGGCAGATTGTCCTGTTTATCGACGAACTGCATACGGTAATTGGCACCGGATCGACTCAAGGTGCAATGGATGCCGGAAATCTACTGAAACCGATGCTGGCTCGCGGGGAACTGCGTTGTATTGGCGCGACGACTCTGGATGAGTACCGCAAATACATTGAAAAGGATGCGGCTTTAGAGCGGCGATTCCAGCAGGTGTTTGTGGATGAACCCAGCGTTGAGGACACCATCTCTATTCTGCGCGGCTTGAAGGAACGCTACGAGGTTCACCACGGGGTCAAAATCACCGATTCCGCCCTGGTAGCGGCGGCAACCTTGTCATCTCGCTATATCTCCGATCGCTTCCTGCCCGATAAGGCGATCGATCTGGTGGATGAAGCCGCTGCCAAGTTGAAAATGGAAATTACCTCCAAACCCACGGAACTGGAAGATATTGAACGTCGCCTGATGCAGTTGGAAATGGAAAAGCTGTCCCTGAAAGGCGAAGATCAATTAGGAGTGCTGGCTTCCACCCGTGCCTCTAAAGATCGACTGGAACGGATTGAGCAGGAAATCAGTGGCTTGCAGAGTAAGCAGGAAACCCTGAGTAGCCAGTGGCAGGGGGAAAAGCAGTTACTGGAAGCGATTAAAAAACTGAAGGAAGAGGAAGAAAATTTACGGGTGCAGATCGAACAGGCCGAACGGGCCTATGACCTGAACATTGCTGCCCAACTGAAGTACGGTATGTTGGAGAAAGTGCAGCGCGATCGTGAAGCACAGGAAGCCAAATTGCTGGAAATTCAGTCCCGTGGCTCTACCCTGCTGCGAGAACAGGTTACAGAGTCCGACATTGCCGAAATTGTCGCCCGCTGGACAGGTATTCCCGTCAATCGCCTGCTGGAATCGGAACGGCAGAAGCTACTCAACCTGGAACATCACCTGCATCAACGAGTGGTCGGTCAACATGAAGCCGTGGAAGCCGTAGCCGCCGCCATTCGCCGTGCCCGTGCCGGGATGAAGGATCTGGGGCGTCCGATCGGCTCCTTCCTGTTCATGGGGCCAACGGGAGTCGGGAAAACGGAACTGGCCCGCGCCCTGGCCCAATTTTTGTTTGACTCCGATGATGCTCTGGTACGGCTGGATATGTCGGAATACATGGAGAAGCATTCCGTCGCTCGCTTGATTGGTGCCCCTCCTGGCTATGTGGGCTATGAAGAAGGCGGCCAGCTATCGGAAGCGGTGCGTCGCCATCCTTACTCCGTCGTGCTCCTGGATGAAGTGGAAAAGGCTCATCCGGATGTGTTCAACATTCTGCTGCAAGTCCTGGATGATGGGCGGATTACGGATTCCCAGGGCCGTATGGTGGATTTCCGCAACACCGTGATTGTCATGACCAGCAACATTGGCAGTGAACACATTCTGGATATTTCGGGAGACGACGATCGCTACGAGGAAATGCAGAAACGAGTCATGCAGGCGCTTCGGAAGCACTTCCGGCCTGAATTTCTCAACCGGGTGGACGACCTGATCATCTTCCATGCTCTGGGTCGCAGTGAACTGAGTCAGATCGTTGGCCTGCAAATTCAGAAAATTCAGGCGATGCTGGCCGATCAGAAGATTCGCCTGGAAATTACCCCTGCCGCTCAGGACTACATCGCTGAAGTGGGATACGATCCGACTTACGGTGCCCGTCCCCTAAAACGCGCCATTCAACGGGAGTTACAAAACCCGATCGCCACCAAAATCCTGGACAACAGCTTCACCGAAGGCGACACGATTTTGATCGATTTAGTGGGCGATCGCTTGAAGTTCACCAACAAGCAACTGGCGGTCAATACCCAACCTGCACTGGCGTAGGGAGCGGATCGATCGCGTAAGCGTGGCAGCGAACCAAAGACTTCGCACAACTGCTCAAACGCTTTGCGATTGAGTCCGGTCAGTGACCTCAATCAGCGGTCATTCTCCAACGCACGTTCGATATTGAGCATGGTCTTGTGCTAACTCAGAGCGGTGAGGTTAGTCGGTGGTAGTCGTAGAGATGGTAGCGATGCCCAAGAACAACAGCGCATCAGGGCGATCGTCCAGGAGTTGGGACTGGAAGCGGTTACTACCTTTACTGGCCCCATTTCACAAGATCACCTGCCTGCTTACTATGCTGCTGCCGATGCCTGTGTGATTCCCAGTTACTATGAACCTTTTGGATTGGTTGCGATCGAAGCGATGGCCGCCGGAACTCCTGTGATTGCCAGCGATGTCGGGGGATTGCGATATAGCGTTGTGCATAATGAAACCGGAATCCTAGTTCCTCCCTGTAATGTTGATCTTCTCGCTGCCGCGATCGCTGATGTGTTTGCGGATCCAGAACGGTGGAAATTGATGGGAGAAGCTGGGCAACAACGGGTTCAATCTCACTTCAGTGTTTCTGCCGTTGCAGCTCAAGTGCATCAGCTTTATCAATGTGTTGCTCCGTTCAGTTCCATTAGAAGTGATGTTTGACAGAAACATCAAATGATTAAGGGTATGGCTGATATGTTTCAAATCAACTTATTTCTGTTGCTTATTTCTGTTGTGAGAAGATTTATGTTTAAGGAATTTGTACCCATCTACTCATCCCTCAACTGTTCATCTACCTTCTCATCTCATCTACCTTCTCATCTGCCGCTTTCTTAATCCCCAGGTGAATAACTTCTGCAATTCAACTGCCCAAAAGCCGATCGTACTGACTGCCAGACAAATCAACAGTTCTTGTGTGGTCAGGGGTTTGGTTTCAAAGATGCTCTCCAGCCAGGGGGTGAAAATGACTATCATTTGCAGACCAAAGGTGAGGATCACGGCTCCCAGCATGGGCTGATTGGATAATAACCCGCGCCAGATCAGTAAATCTCCTTCAGAGCGCATGGCCAGAGCCAGGAAGATGCGGGAAAAGGCCAGGGTGACGAACACCATCGTCTTCCAGGTTTCCCAGCCCAGCGATCGCAGGTAGTAACCCATCCCCAAAAAGGACAATCCCATCAGTAACCCAATCCAGACAATGTCGCGACCGACTCCCCGACTAAAGACACTTTCGTTGGGAGGATAGGGGGGGCGTTTCATGACGTTGCTTTCTGCCGGTTCCACGCTCAGGGCCAGGGCTAATAATCCGTCTGCCAGCAGGT
>JBBIQC010000377.1:0-5329 GCA_037442585.1 Oscillatoriales cyanobacterium bin_317 | reverse complement strand
GATGGTGTGAACTTTAGGAGCACTGGTCAGGAACATCCACATTGCGCCTGCGTAGGCGGCCAACAGCAACACCATGACACCCTGAGTGGAAAATAAGGCATCCAGCCCAGGAAGTGTGGCCAATACAGGAGAGGAGAACATGGCTGAGATGTTACTAATATCGATATTCATTCGTTATACGTTACCGCTGCAAGCTCATTCTAACAGTCCCAAATTAGTCTCAACACCAGTGCTGCAAGACTTATACGGTAACTTGATAAACAAGACATAACCAACAAATAAAGGGATAGGCATTGCCTATCCCCTTGCCTTAGCCTTTTAAGGCTTTTGAGATGTCACATTCACACTATTAGAACGTGAAGGTGGTTCTCAAAGTACCGATCAGCGCATCTTTGTCCGATCGTTGTCCTTGGTTAATCACCCAAATCACGCCAGGAGTGACAGAGATATTGTCGTTCAGGCGAATGCGGTACAGCCCTTCAACATGGATAGGAATTTCACCCACATCCGTTCTGTAAGGAGGTACACCAGCAAACAGCCCCAGCAGATTACCTTTCTTACCGAAGTCAGGGAAGGACAGACCCAGCGCATAGCTCCAGGCATCGATAGGATCCTGTCCATCTCTTAAACCATCGAGTTTGAAGTAAGATACCCAACCATTAAGGGCAAAGGAACTGCTGAACTTATACACAGCAGATAGCCCCCCTGCATTAACGTTAACTCCCTGAGGGCCAGTTAACCCAATACCCAGGAAGTTAGTTGTGTTACGCACTCCAACGAGGGCAGGACCACCACTGTTAAAGACACCACCCGTAAAGACGTTGTTATTATCAACTCCTTTCTGGAAGGCGTTAACGTAGGTCAAACTAACAGAGAATTGGTCATTGGGAGCATAGGTAACCTGTCCCAAGGCGGTGTAACTACCATTGAACAGACCCTGCCCCTCATTGGGGTTGTTGGCGGTGCTAGACAGATACATTGCCGTTAAGGAAAGCGGCTTGCCAGCACCAAACGTAATCCCAGCACCCGCACCACTGCCAATGTCATAAATGGGGTTGCGTTGAGCAAAGATAGACAGTGCTCCATTCCCACCGTCATAGTCTTCCAGGTAGCCAGCACTGGTAGGTGCTAAGTCATACAACAGACCACCCGTGGCAGGAACATAAACCTGGATATTTTCGCCAATCGGGAAATAGTAAGCTGCCCAGTCTACGAGGACGGAGTTGTTACCCCCAGAATTGGTATTGAAAGTCTGGGAACCCTCCGTGAGAGGCCCAACTCTGTTACCAGCAAGATCGTATTCATTGAACAGATTGGCGTTGCCAGCCGCCAGACGGACAATCAGCTTATCCTTACCGCTGAAGCTACTAGATAGGGTGAGCCGAACCCGATCCTGGAATACGGCTTCATTACGACCGGGCTGAGCAAATTCATCACTAATTGCAAAGATAGCTTCCCCGGACAGTTTTGTAGTGGTAGAGAACTGTTGTTTTTCGAGGGTTGCGGTGCGAACTTCGAGAGCATCGACCCGACCCCGGAGAGCAGCCAGTTCAGCCGCAAACTCTTCCTGCAGTTTTTTGACTGTTTCCAGATCTTCCTTCCGGACAAAATCAGCCGTAGCAGCCGCAATCAATTCCTGAATCTTATCCAGGCAAGCATTGAGACCCGCCGCAAATTCCCAACGAGTCAAAGCCCGGTTGCCGCGATAAGTTTTATCGGGATAACCGACGATACAACCGTAGCGTTCAACCAGAGATTTCAGTGCTTGGTAAGCCCAGTCTGTCGGTCTGACATCCGAGAATTGGGAAACGGAAGTCACCTGATCTCTACTAGACCGACCTTCGCGAACATACTGATTAATCTGATTTAGAGTTGAGGCCTCTGAAGCGTCAGTATTTTGAGCAGGCAATGCTTGAGCTAACTTTTGCTCAGTAGTAGCAGGTTGCAGGCTGGAAACTGACACTTGAGAAGTGGTGGCTGGAACTTGAGACTCTGAAGTATCTGAAACAAGAGTTTGAGTCTGAGTTGCATCATCTGCAGTCTTGGTAGCCTCTGCTGATATGCCTGGAGAGGACATAGCCAGAAAAGCACCCATGAATGCTGGGGTAATCAACAAGGATTTCAGCAAGATTTTCGACATCATATAAAGTCCTCCTCACACCGACGTACGTAGGTGACTGTTCATACTGTCCAGGACAAAAAGACGAATATAGTTCAGATCAGCACTACAGCTAACACAATCAAGCGTAGTCTAGATTAAAGGTTGGATCAACAGGAAAATGTAGCCCTCTATACAGTTTTTGGTGAGAGATACAAAGTGCTAATTGCTCCACTCAAAGCTATAAGGGATCACTAATTCTTAAAAGGGCGCTCTAAAGTGCTGAAGACCTGGCGCTGTTCAAATAACTCTACTAGCTCTGGGTTAAGCTTGTTGTGGGCAGCTTCCTGCTGCAAAATTTTGAGTACTCTTGCCACGGATAGACCACTTTTGTAGGGCCGATCGCCCGCCGTCAATGCGTCATAAATATCAGCGATCGCCATAATTTGAGACTGAATTGGAATATCGCTTTCCTTTAAGCCTCTGGGATATCCACTGCCATCTAACTTTTCATGATGACCATAGGCAATCATTGGGACGTTCTGTAACTCTTGAGTCCAGGGAATCCGTTTTAAGAACTCGTAGGTATGGGTGACATGGGACTGGATGCTTTGCCGCTCTAGTTCTGTCAGGTTCCCCCGGTGTACCATCAGTTGTTCTACCTCTTCGGGAGTCAAGAGGGGGCGATATTGACCGTCAACATCTCGATACTGATAGTGGGTTAATTCTTTTAAGTGAAGTAACGGCTCTTCTGCAAATATTCTGGGTTCATTAGCCGCCAGTAAGATACTCCAGTAGTGGTTCAGTTGAGCGATCGCTGCCGATAACCTGGTATCCAGTTGGGCAATCGCTTGACAGTGAGTACAGGGTGCTTCGGAATGGCCGGCAGTGCTGGCTAAAACGGTGGAGTGGGCCAACAAATGCTGGTATTTGGCCTGTACACAGTCCATCTCTAGGGTTCGTTGGGCCAGAGCAAAGCGCCCTTTGATCACTTCAAGTTGCAAAGGATAGAGTTTCTTTGCTTTCACCAGAATTGCTTCTGGCACGCCCACCTTACCGAAATCATGCAAAAGTGCCGCATACCGAATTTCTTGAATTTGGCGATCGCCGAAATGGATTGACGCTAATGCTCCGGTTGCAACCGAGTTGACTTCCTGAGCGAGGCGCACGGTTAACGCTGCTACTCGTTCAGAATGCCCAGAAGTACAGGGATCGCGGGTTTCAATAATCTGCACGGAAGCCCTGACAAATCCTTCAAACAAATGCTCAATGCTTTCCTGGAGATGGTTTCGCTCAATTGAAATAGCCGCCTGGCTGGCCAGCGATCGCACCACTCGTTCTTCCCAATCGGAGAAGGGCTGAGTTATGGCCGACGCATTTTCAACGGTGATGACCAGATCGGGAGCCAGTTTGCGGTTAATCAGTTGCAGAACACCGATCGTTTCACCCTTCTGGTTTTGCATGGGGAGAACCAGGATCGAGCAGGTGCGATAGGCAATTCGCTGATCAAAACTGCGATCGAGTTGATAGGGGGCATCCTCAGCCAGACTGTAAGCATCCGGCAAGTTTAAAGTCTTGCCGGTCATCGCTACATATCCCGCCAGACTTTTTTCTGTAACGGGCATTGCGAGTTCCTGGAAGGAAACCGTTGGTTTAGAGAAATTTTGAGCCACTTTAAAGAGCAAACTCGGCTTCTCTAAGCGGGGGTCAATTAGATAGACGCTGCCTGCATCACTGCAGGTAATCTCCCGGCTTTTGGTTAGGATTAAGCTGAGAATTTCTTCCAGATCAGACGCACTGGAAAGAGCCGTGCCGATCGCCAGCAATTGCTCAATCAGTTCGGCCCGGTCGGTTGCTGCCTGTGAAAATTCCTGCCTGTCCCTTCCTATCATCTCGTTATCTCGTCTTCTTCCCTAGTTCCCATTCTTCCGCTTGCTGGATTAAAGGCGCTTTGGAAACAGGTATTAGATAGATGATTCCTGAGATCCAGGTCAGGACAACGGAAAGCCAGAAAGCGGTCAGAGAAGGAATACGCCAAAGGTCAGGCAGGGGAGCAATGAGGAGGGCGATCGCGGTAATTTGGCTTACGGTTTTTAACTTGCCCCAAAGATTTGCCCCTTGAATTTCCTGATTTCCCTGTAAGGCTGGATTAACTCGCCATCCCGCGATCGCAAGTTCTCTCGCAAGAATTAGAAAAACTCCCCAGGCGGGAATCTCTCCTAGTTCTACCAATCCTAATAAAGGAGCTAAAACCAGCAGTTTGTCTACCAGCGGATCTAAAAACTTACCAACCTCCGTCACCTGATTTAGCTTGCGGGCTAAATAGCCATCAACCCAATCTGTTCCAGCACCTATCAGGAAAATCATTAATACGGCCCAGCGAACGGTTGGAGTTGGAGTACTCAAACCATACAAAATAGGTGGTACAGCAAACAAGCGAGAAATGGTGATCCAGGTTGGCAGGTTCATAGAAAGGGTTTCAGCACCTGTGAAAACTCTATGATAAAAGCACTTGGTTAAAACTCCCGCGATCTCCAGAGGGGCTGGCTTTAAACGGAAAGTAGGGCCCAGCTTCATATAGACTGGCCCCAAAGGTAATAACCCCGCTCAGAAACTTGGATAAATTGAATTGGCTTACTGAACGTACCTCTTCCTCTCAAAATAAGTAAATTCCCTGAGACTACGTAAGAAAACGGAGAAGGTTCGCATAATCTTTGAAGTTTTTCAGGCTTCTTTAAAGATCCAGTAAGTAAATCGGTAGACCGATCGGCTCAGACGGCTCTGTTACCGATCAGTAGAGTTCTTGCAAATTAGAAAAAATGCCAGTCACATCTACCGCTGATTTTCACTAACCTGCATAGCTGACAGGGGCCTGATCAGTTTTTTGCTGATCTCGGTTGCGATTGCCGCGGCTCCATACCGGTTAATGTGGCTGGGATCCTCAAAATAGCTATTCTGTTTTAGATCCTGCTGACTCATCAGGTCAATGAAGGTCCACTGCCGCGATCGGGCTAGAGCTTGCATATGAACCTGAAACTGCTTTTCGTAAGCCTTTCTAGTCGAATCCAGATAGATTTCTGTGAGGGGTAAATTCACAAAAACCAAAGGAACTTGATGCTGATTCGCAAACCGGACTGTGGCTTGAAACGCTGCGGCTTGTTGCCCTGCTAAGTTAAAGTTGCGATAATCCGCATCGAACTGGCCGGGCACTCTGGAATAATGCTGAAAGTA
>JBBIQC010000376.1:0-5331 GCA_037442585.1 Oscillatoriales cyanobacterium bin_317 | reverse complement strand
TACTGAAGTAACAAAAAATAGCAACTTTTGTTATTGTGATTGCACTTAGGGAATAAAAACAGGCTAAAGATCCATACGTATTCCCTAAGCAATTTTTCCGAGAGCAGGGGGAGCATGGCAAAGCAGAGCAAAGCGGCACGGTTGATTCAGCAACTCCAGGATTGGAGTGATCAGGAGTTGGGAGAACTGACTGAGATGATCCAGGGGTTGTTAGAATCCCGGAAGGCTGAGTCAGAGGAGGAGAACCAGGAGACTCGTGAGGATGGTTCACCACTGGGCAGGCATGGGGGACGAGGACATATTGAACTGAAGATGATTCCTGACTCTAAAACAGGGAAGACTTATGGACCTTATCGCTACCTGCGTTATTGGGGGATGACGAAGAAGGGAGGAATGGGACTAAAAAGTGTCTATCTGGGTAAAGTAACCTCTGATTCTCAAGACTAGCTATCAAACAACTCCCGATGAACATAAGCAAACCTCGATCGATCGCCCCCACTCGCAGGTTTCGCATACGTCGCCTGATTCCGAATTGCCTGCATCTGCTCAGATTCCCGCTCCATCGCTGGGGTAAACTGCTGCCGCTGTGTCAATAAATCCTGCAATTCAATCTGCCCTGGTTTACCCTTGTAAAACGCTTCCTCTGCACAACACCGCACCGCATTCCCAATCTCAGCAGGGGTGCAAATTCGGTACTCCGTCAAAAGCCTACGCCATTGGTCATCAGTCCAGGGAGATTGACCATTCTCTTGAAACGCTGCAAAGTACTTTGCCAGATGCAGATTGAACACCTCATATCTGGCTCCCTCATGGGGCAAGTCCACAAAGAAGATATCCTCAAACCGACGTACTAATTCAGGTGGTAGCAACCCTAAACGATTGACGGTCGCGATCGTGTAGATCGGCTCCTGGTGCTCCTGCATCCAGGTCAGCAAAGCTGCCGAGAGACGACGGGCTATTCCACCATCGGCATTTGAGTCCCAGCCTGCAAAGCCCTTATCAAAGTCATCCCAATAGAGGACACAAGGAGCCAAGGATGTGACCACGGCAATAAACTCCTTTAATGCGCGATCGGGGTTTGGGCTACTCAAGAGAATACCCCAATTTGCCGCCAGCAAAGGCAACCCCATCTTCTTAGCCGCCAGTTTGGCAGAGAGACTTTTGCCCGTACCGGGTGGTCCCCACAGCACCATACCCGTAGGTAAGCGTAGCCCATAGTGTTGAGCTTCGGGTCGAAGCAGAGAAGCGATCGCCTCCAACCGTCGCTCTAGCAAATCCAATCCGGCAGCAGTGGGTACATCTGGTTCTGCAATGTACTCCAATCCTCGCCTCCGCAGTTTGTTAGTCTTGTGTTCTAAAATCAGTTGCACTAACTGCTCAGGGCTATCTACAAATGCCACCAGTCTATTCAGCACCATTTCAATTTCGCCTATTGGCAATCCCTGACAAGCCGTGATCAGTTTTTGTTTGGCTTCTAGGTCATCCTTACCCAGCCAGGGATGTTGGTTGCAGAACTGGGTAGCCATCGCTTGTACCTGCTGGCGATCGGGCAGTGCATGAGACAGTGCTGGAATAAATGGTTGCAGTTCTAGCGGCAATTGAACGTAAGTTTCTAGCAGAACCCAATAATGAGGCACTGAGTTCCATAGCGTTTGGTGGTAAACATTTAGGAGTTGATAGCAACGTTGCTGACTCATCTCTGCATCTGTGCTATTCAAAACTCCTTCGAGAAGATAGATACCAGGTTTTGGCTGCTCTAATAAAAATTGCAGAATGTCTGGCTCGATCGTTTGCGTTGTGGATTGCAGAATGATTTGCTCTTGTGGTGCGACCAAATTTTGAAGCGTTGAGTAACCAGGATTCCAGACATACACTGGCAGCGATCGCACTTCACCCCATCGATAAAACTGGCTCAACACCGCCATCCGATCGGGGGTCTGATATTCTAGCGCCACGATCGGAACGTTCTGCTCGATCAGTTTTATCCAATCCTGCAACTGTCGCATGATCTGAACCTGTAGGGGTTCCCCTGGTTCTAACGAAACAAAAACACTCCTTGCCTCAGTCAAATGGACACTTTTGCCCAACAACGTTATGGAGTGTTGGAGGGAAATGCCGCTAATGCGGCGAGGGAGGGAAAACCTTGAATTTGAGAGTTTATTAAGATGGCAACAACCACAAAACCTCGCACCTCCAACGGCACTCGCAACAGTGCCACCTCCAAAATGGCTAAACCTAACGGTACAGCCTCAGCTACCAAAGCCAAAGCACCAACGGTTGATGGACCGCCGGAAACTAACGCATCAGCACTGCTCAAAGAATTGCGGAACTTGGTGTTCAAGGAGTACGGCGTGAAGCTGCAACTCCGGGATGCTCGTGTCTCTACCAAAATTGGGCATGCGACCCGCGAAAAGCTTGGGCTTGACATTGCCGCTCAGGTGAAGAAGAAGGGTGGTAACAAAAAGTTCGACTGGCAGCGATGGAATACGAAGGTGTTCCCGCGACTATTCGGACAACCCGATGCTCTGAAGTACCCGCCGGAAGTGGTGGCGATCCTGATGAGTCTTCTGTATGACACCATTCGTACTGATCCAGAACAAGCGGTTGCAGACCTGGTGGAATTCAACCGGGCATCACTGGAGCGGCGCAATTCGTTCCAGGCAGAGCAGGACGACGACCTGGACGATTTGGACGATGACCTTGATGATCTCGATGATGAACTGGATGACGAAACCAGTGATGAACTGGATGACGATATAGATGACGAGTTAGACGAGGATCTGGACGAAGAAGAGGACGAGTAACACATTCAGCTTCGTTCACTGCCTGATTGCTTGCCCTGCATTAGTTTGACTGATGCAGGGTTCTTTTTTCCCGCCCACCTCCCTGGCACGCTGGAGTGGAACGCAGTAACAACTGCGGAAGGAATAGCAGTTTGGACTGCACAAAACAGGCATCTGTCGATGCGATCGCGGTGAGAAATCCAACTCACTCATAAAGGAGCAATTCTCATGGTTACTGCAACTGCAACACGCAAAGCTACAAAAAATACTGCACACAAGGCACCGAAGCACACTCCCGCTTTGCAACGGGTGATTCCCTATCAGGAGAAAGTTCGACTGATGGTGATTGAAGTGTTACGGGAGGAGTCTGGACGGGAACTGGCAGCATCCGCTCGTTTCAACGGACAGGAGTTCGATTGGGAACAGCACAATGCTCAGTTTCGCAAGGACTATGCCGAAACCCCACTCCGGGATCTGCTGACCTATGCTCGCAAGCTCTATGGATTGCAAAATCTGGACGAAGTGCGCGATCGCCGCGCAGCTCATAAAGCAACCCGCACGGGACGCTTGAATGCGCTCAACGGCTTGAGTACAACGGATGACCTGGATACGGATGAGGAATTTGAAGTCGATCTGGAAGAGGACATCAACCTGGATGACTAGCGCTTGAGCCGCGACCGTAGCTAACACCCAAACCCCGGCGATGAGTCGGGGTTTTTCATTGCCGCCCGCCCACCCACGTAGAATGGGGTTTAACAATTGTCCAAGCGATCTTGGACGATTAATTTATTCCTAAACATTTTATTCGCTCTCTGTAGGGTCTGCAATCTCCCCTGCTGCCAAGGCATTTAGCTCCATCTCCAACTGTTCAATACTGGGTAAACTTCTCTGTAATGGTTCTGGTAACGTGTCCTTCAGTCGGTAGGTTGCCACTCCCACCGGGTGTTGGATGTACCGCAATGCATATTCCACCGTTGCCTTATTTTTAGACTTGCACAAGACAATCCCAATCGTTGGATTATCCATCTCACTCCGCAACAAATCATCCACAGCAGCAATATAGAAGCTCATCTTGCCTGAAAATTCAGGTTCAAACTCAACCATCTTCAGGTCAATCACCACATAGCAGTGTAGTTTGACGTGGTAAAAAAGCAGGTCGAGTTTATACTCCTTGCCGCCGACCTCAAGCGAATACTGGCTACCCAGGAAGGAAAAGCCCACACCCAGTTCCAGCAAAAAATCTCGAATTCGATCCACCAGTGCCCGTTCAAAATCTCGCTCTTGAGCGGCTTCTGCCAGTTCCAGAAACTCAAAATTGTAGGGACTTTTCAGGATCTGGCGGGCTAAGTCTGACTGGCTTTGAGGTAGCGTATGGTCAAAATTATTAACGGCATTCCCCACTCGCTGATGCAAACCGCTTTCAATCTGATGCACCAAGGCACTGCGGCTCCAGCCATGTTCGATCGTCTTCTGGGCGTACCAAAGCCGTTCCTCATTGCCTTTGAGCTTATCCAACAGCGCAATATTGTGATACCAGGTAATTTGGCCCATGACTGCTTGAATTACCGTTTCATCCGGAAAGGCTTGGGCAAAGGCTCTCATATAGAGCAGATTAGAGCGGGAGAAGCCCTTAATCTCTGGAAAAGCGTGTTTTAGGTCTTTAGATAGGCGTTCAATGACTTTGGCTCCCCACCCTTCCTGCTGCTGCTTGGCAAGAATAGCACGCCCAATCCTCCAGTACAGAGTCACGAGTTCCCGGTTGACTGCGGTCGCTGCCCGCAGTTGAGCACTCTGAATCCATTCTTTGAGGTCATCCAGAAAGCGATCATAGCTATCTGACGACAGGTTGCTTGCCATTCCTTTCACAAACCAGTACAGGGAGTCTAATCCAGACCTTACTATACCGTGCGATTGGGTGAATTGCTTGTTTAGAGAAAGGGGATGAAAAATGATAGGGGAGCATTCAGCTCTTAATTGTCCAAGCGCTCTTGGACGATTGGCAAAACCCATCCATAGTACCAGAAATTAACTAGCAGGGGCGGGTTCACAGCCAACACCACCGAAGGTTGGAACACTTGAATTTGAGAGCTTTCCAGTGACCAATTCATGAACTTGCTGATTTGAAAGTTGTGTGGGTTTTACCTCGATCGTGGTTTTTCCACCCCGGTTAACCTGGATAATCGTGTCTGCCCAGTAAAATTGTTCTTGTGAAGGTTGCGAGTATGCTGGGTAGCAGCCTTTTGAGGCGATCGCAACTTTATGCTGTACAGCGGACACGGATGGCAGAGCCACTCCAGCCCGAACCAGCATCGCTTCTCCTACTGGACCCCAAAGCTGAAGTTGAGTCGTGATGCAGCGTTTTCCATCCTTTAGTGGTGCAATAATGTTACCGCATACCTCAACATCCACGTTATAAAGCGGTGGATATTCTGGAATGGAAGGATTTTGCGCTTGAGTGGCTTCATTTCCGCCTCTTGTTGCGCGAGGAGTGCAACCAACGGCAAGCATCCCCGCCAAAGTCACGACTGTCCAGTATTGAGTAGTTTTA
>JBBIQC010000375.1:0-5336 GCA_037442585.1 Oscillatoriales cyanobacterium bin_317 | reverse complement strand
TCCAGATGCCGCCGTTCCCACCATTGAGCCAACCAGTTCCGCTCCAGATGGTGTTGCCCCTGGTTTCTAAGGTGCGTCCATCGAGGACTTTGTTAGTTACTCCGTTGAGATTTAAGGTGCCAGTGACAACCGTTCTGCCGGTGCCTGCTTGTGTTCCCCCGCTCCAGTTAAAAATTCCTGCTGTGGTGAGAATGCCGCTTCCGGTCAGAGTGCCATTACTCAGGGTGATCAGCCCTTGCGGGTTAACATTGCCCGCTCCATTCAGGGTCAGGGTTCGCCCATTGCCCAGGGCTAAAGTTTGGGTTCCCGTGGTGCCGCCCAGGGTGAGTCCAATCAGCGTCGCATCCACATCCAGGGCGACTGAGTAATTGCCATTCAGCGTGATGATTGCTTCATCGATCGCCGTTGGCAGCGCCGGATTCCAATTGGCGCTGACACTCCAGTTCCCCCCGGTCGCGTTATTCCAGGCGATCGCAGCCTTCTCGATCGAGATCGTCTCGCCGTGCAGCACAATCGTGCCCTGATCATTTTCTGCTTTCAACTGGTTCAGCAGACTATCCGTTAATTCTGCCCCCTGTACCAGAGCAGAGAAAATGGCACCCTCATCGCCAGCGCTATCACGCTCATTTAACCGGGTATCGATCCAATGCCCTAGCTCCTCCAGCAGTACACTCACAACTGGATCAGGATCGTCTAGGCGGGTCTGAAGAAAGTCGGCGGAGAGGTAAATCTGATGGGTCGAAGCAGCGAATGCTCCCTTTGCCCCATTTAGTTCACTGGCTGAAAGAATGTCAAGGGCAGGCAAGCTCCCTGAATCCCCTGTTTGCCACTGAGTTTGTAGTTCTTGTAGTTCATTTGCGTTGGTGCGATCGCCAAAGGCCAACGCCATCTTCTGACCAAATTCGGGGTCATAGGCAAAGTCACTCAATTGCTCTAATGCCAGGGTGAAAGCCTGATCCAGCAATCTTAGTAGGGCCGGGTCGAGAACTAAATAACTATTAATCGTTAGTGCCTGAGTGGGGGAATAGGAATTCATAGTTGCTGGTTAATTGTCTCGATACAGGATAGTAATATTGCAGATCCCACCATTCCCCCCGTAAGCACCGCCGACTTGGGTACCTAAGGTACTGTCGGGAACAATTTGGGCATGGGCGGAAGACGCTGGTAGCAAGAGTGCTCGTTGCCTGGAAAGGAGTACGACAGCGCGACTATTTCATTTAGGGAGCCTCTAAATATTTTGAATAAAAAGTTTATTTCATCGTTGTGCAATATTCTGAAGTACTCATCTCCTGCGATGAAAGAAGCTTGACCGTAAATTTACGGAGATTTTATGCTTTTTAAAGAAAAAATAAAGATTTTTCGCCGCACAAAATGAGGAACCGATGCTTTACCGATTCCCCCTCTGCGATAGAAGTTCTGATTCTGTAGACTAAAGCGCTGTTTTTGGGTCTGATTTGCGATCTCCCTTGGTTCCCATCCTTCCACCCAGTGATCCCATTTGGATGCCGCGAGTTGAACGGGCGATCTCTCCCGATTAGCCGTGAATCAAGTATGCAAAACCATTCAGAGGTGTCTCACCCTAGAAAACCTGCCTCAAATACTCATTAGCTTATGGTGAAAAAATCAGGGAAAACTATTGAGATAGGCCGAAGCTTTACTGAAGCCATTTTCAAAAAAAAGAACCACGCAAATCGTAGGGGCAAAGCATTCGGCATTTTTCCTCCAGCACAAGGCGCAAATGTTGCCCAAATCCTTCGCCCGCATAGGGGTAATCTCTTTCTCAGAAATCTTCTTGCGATCGCTGGTTTATCTTCTATTCAAGTGATCTCTTTCGATCATCTGGGCACTCTGAGCAATGACAACCGCTGAATCAGGTAGAGCGTACAGCATCTACTTGAACAATCTCAGGGTGCCAGGAAAGCGGGGTCAAGCATCTAAATCAGCATTCAAACGCTAACTTGTGTATCTCAGAGTTTTGTCATGACCCATCCCCCAGAGTTCAGGCTTCTAAAACCAGAAGGTATCCTATCTGCTAGTGTCGCTAAACAATTGCTCGAGCAAGTCGAGGAGTGCCGTAAGGAGAATATCAGTATCATCCTCATCGACCTCGAAAACGTTGCCATGATCGACAGTTTTGGTCTGGGCACCCTGATATCCATCCACACCAAGCTTCGGATCGCTGGCGGTAAACTCTATCTCTGCAGTCTGCAAAAACAAGCCAACTTCCTGTTTGATATTTCAGCCATGGATCGGGTACTGGATGTTCTTCCCGATCGGGAAGCCTTCTACGAGCAACTCCAGCAAACTTACTCAGCTTGCTAGGCAAGGCATAGATGGTTCACGTTGAGTGCAACAGTCTGCTGATACTTAATCCTCATGAGGCGTGAGATCGCACTGCGGCTACCCTCAGCAAACCATTAATCGAAAGGTCTTCATCGAGCGTTGGCCAATGAACTCCATAACCGGAAGGAGCAATCCGGTAGATTTTGCGGTCTACCTCGCTGGCTTGAGCGAGGCGATCGGAAACTTGTGCCAAAGACAAGCGGTAGACCTGACCATCAACTGCCAAAATCATCCATGCTCCATCAAAATCAATGCTCTCTATATTATGTTGTTTGTTCATGCTTGCTCTCCAAAAGCCTTCTCCCAAGCTTCTACAATCTCATCAAAATGTTGCAGAATAATTTTACGAACCTCTCTGGTGTCCCGTGCTGACATATTGTAGGCGTAAGCTTCTCGGATTTCATAAGCATCTACATCTAGCCAGTACTTACAGTCGCTATCTCCTTTCTGAGCATGGATATGAATTGGTTCATTGCCTTCATTGGAATAGAAATGAAGCCGCCAACCTCGTAAATACAAAACAGTAGGCATGAACCTGATCTTTACCTAAATTGCATTGGGAGAATGAGTTTTAGGACTGAAGAGAGTTTTATACCCCCGCTGCAAAGCGAATTTTGAGGTAGTCTTCCTCCATCTTGGCTCCAGCGGGTTGCAGGGCGGCCAGGGCTTGAGGCAGAACCAGATTGCGACGGTGGTTGCCAATGCGGATATTGAGTTCGTCGCCAGTCTTGCTCAATTCAACCTGGTGCTTATCAATGCCGGGTAGGTAAAGTTCCAGGCTGTATTGCTGTTTGTCCTGCACCACCCGCAGCGTGGTTTCTTTGTAGTACACCTGTGCGGGATCTTCGCCTTCCGGGTAGAGCGTGTCTTTTAGGCGATCGAGCGCTTCCAAACCACACATCTCCTGGGAATACAGCGGCACTTCCTTCACGGGAAGCGGCGTAAAGTTGTTGTGGATTTCCTGGCGATACTGCTGTTGCTGTTCCTTCCACCGTTGAAAGAAGGGATCGGTGACGGACTCCGGAATGATCCGATTCGCAATCACCAGATCAGTCCCCACGTTATAGAGGCTGAGATAGGCATGGGCACGCAGGGATTCTTTAATCACCATCTTTTCTGGATTCATCACCAACCGCACCGAGGTCTGAGTGGGATCTGTCAGTACCTTTTCCAGTGCTTCAATCTGCTGATAAAACTCGTAGGGAGCATCCATCACTTCTTTGTCTGGCAGGGAGAAGCCTGCGATCGGGCGAAAGATCGGTTCCACGATCGGACGGAGAGCCACCGAAATGCCCTGAAACGGTTTGTAGAAGCGACGCATATACCAGCCGCCAACTTCTGGCAGGCTCAACAGACGCAGGGCCGTTCCAGTAGGGGCAGAGTCAATAATCAGGACATCGTAATCGCCTTCATCATAGTGGCGCTTCATTCTCACCAGGCCAAAGATTTCATCCATGCCAGGGAGAATAGCCAGTTCTTCTGCCTGTACCCCTTCCAGTCCCCGCGCCTGCAACACCTGGGTAATGTAGCGCTTGACGGCTCCCCAATTGCCTTCCAGTTCCATCAAGGCATCCAGTTCTGCCCCCCAGAGATTGGGCCGTACAGGACGGGGATCATGCCCCAACTCCAGATCAAAGCTATCGGCCAGGGAGTGAGCCGGATCCGTACTCAGGACGAGGGTTTTATAGCCCAGTTCGGCACATCGCAGACCAGTGGCTGCGGCAACAGAGGTTTTCCCGACACCTCCCTTACCTGTCATCAAAATTACACGCATGCGATCGTCCCTTCCTGAGAATTGGTTACATTCTTTTACTTTAGTGCAGTTACTGGCACCTTGGCAGGGCAGGTATTGACCTCAATTCAATAGACTGTTCAAAGTCCTGCCAGGAGTTCATACAGGGTGATCAGGGCAGAATTGTCCAGATTGCCTTTACCCTGAGCCAACATGGCATTCATTAATTCTGTGACTTGGGCAGCTCCTACCAATGGTAAATTTAGCTCCTTGGCTGTCTGCAGCACGATGTTCATATCCTTCCGGTGCAACTCCAACGTAAAGCCCGGTTGAAAGGAATGGTCTAGCATTCGCTGACCGTGAACTTCTAGCACCCGGCTTTGGGCAAATCCTCCCAGCAGAGCGGCTCGAACTTTAGCTGGATCCACGCCCGATTTTTGGGCCAGGGTGAGGGCTTCAGCCACAGCCTGAACAGCCATCGCCACGACAATCTGATTACAGGCTTTTGTCACCTGTCCGGCTCCGGCCGCCCCAACATACACAATGTTTTTACCCATTGCTTGCAGAATCGGCAGCGATCGCTGAAAGGCGGCCTCATCTCCCCCCACCATAATTGACAGCGTACCCTGTTGAGCACCGATGTCACCTCCAGAAACAGGTGCATCTAGGGCTTCTACACTGTTGGCCTGCAACCTGTCATAAATTCGACGGGCTGTAGCAGGGGCGATCGTGGAATGGTCGATATACAACATCCCAGGCCGAGCGCCAGCCAGAATGCCGTTCTCACCTAAAACAACGGCTTCCACATCCGGAGAATCGGGCAAGCAGGTCAGTACTACATGGCTGCGTTGAGCAACCTGTGCAGGTGATTCGGCCAGCATTGCCCCAGCCGTTGCCAACTCTTCCATTACACCCCGACTGCGATTAAACACCGTGAGGGAATAGCCCGCTTTGAGCAAATTTTTTGCCATTGGCTTGCCCATAATCCCCAAACCGATGAATCCAAGCTGTTGCATGGGCGGTTAATCCTGAATCACCAAGTCTGACTGTAGCGCGATCGTGCTCTCATCTCATCTACTCATAGCAAAAGCGCTCCCTTCCTAAATAGGAGAAGAGCGCTTTTGAGTTAACTTATGCAGAGGCAATTAGCCGTTGATTGCTGGAGCCTGCAAAGCAACGGGGGTAGCTTCACCACTAGCCAGGTCAAGCGGGAAGTTGTGAGCATTCCGCTCGTGCATTACTTCCATCCCCAGGTTCGCCC
>JBBIQC010000374.1:0-5344 GCA_037442585.1 Oscillatoriales cyanobacterium bin_317 | reverse complement strand
AATTTTGTTAGAAATGCCAGGAGATGTGGGGATTGAGAGTGTCCTGGATCGGATGGGACGCAGTGGCGTTGAACAATTGATTGATCAAGAACTGATGTTCATCGGCCAACTGTATGGAGCCTTGATCGATCTTGCCCCAGATCGGGTGCGGCGGCAAGAAGCCGATTTGCTCAGACGGGCACTGAAAGCATTGCAGATGGATGCCCAGGAACGAATTTTTATGCTGATGCAGTTTCTGTATCCGATTGGAGCGGTGAAAGCGGCGGCCTTTAATCTGCAATCGGCCTCCCGCAGCAATGTGGCACGGGGATTAGAAATTTTAGATAATACCCTGGATATTCCCAGCAAACGGGCCTTGCTCAATGTTCTAGATGGCAATTCGGATTGGGAAAAGTTGCGTAGCCTGTCTGAGATTGTGGGATATGACCCGGCCCAGCCTAGCGATCGCTTGCGTCGATTGCTGGAGTTGCGCCACTTCCTGTCAGATTGGGCGATCGCCTGCTGTTTTCACCTGGCCCGTCAGGCCCGTTGGACCTTAACGGCTGAACAAGCCATTTCCTGCCTCCGCCATCCCAAAGGTTTTGTTCGTGAAGCAGTGCTGGCTTATTTGTGGATGGCTTCTCCTCGCGCGATGCCAAAATTGCTGCCGCTGCTGCAGAATGATCCCGATCGCCTGGTGCTGGATCAGGTGCAAACCATGCTGAAAAAACTGGAGCATTCAAACGGTGCCGTTCCCCTGCCCCCCAATTCTGGTCGGGGAAGTTATACCAACTTGTGATTCGCAATTCGTAAACCGGGTATTTATTCGGGCTTCTCTGAGTAAAATTGCACTGGTAAGCTATCAGCGAAGTTATCTCCTGTATGTCTGAAGCAACGGAAACGATTTTTAGCAAAATTATTCGCAAAGAAATCCCGGCGGATATCGTTTATGAGGACAACCTGGCGATCGCCTTCCGGGACATCAACCCCCAGGCTCCTGTGCATATTCTGGTGATTCCCAAGCAGGCGATCGCCAAGCTCTCGGATGCGGAATCCAAAGATCATGCCCTCATGGGCCACCTGCTGTTAACTGCCAAACGAGTCGCTGAGCAAGAAGGGTTGGCCAACGGCTATCGATTGGTGATTAATACTGGCCCCGACGGCGGACAAACCGTTTACCATCTCCATCTCCATCTTCTCGGCGGTCGTCAAATGCACTGGCCCCCAGGCTGAATTCGTAGGATGTGTTGAGCGATAGCGTAATGCATCAAAGCTTAAAGGGGCTGTTTAGCGCCGTGATGGATCCCACCCAGTTTCGTTCAAAAGCACCTTAACCAACCCTTCAACCCCCTCTACTGGGAGGATTTGAGTTTCAAGTTCATTAGCTAACTGCTCGATCGTCATATCGTCCAGGAAGCGGGGATCGTCGTGTTTGAGCATGACGGAGGGAATGAGAACTGCATCACCGAGATCCTGACCCTGGAGTGCTTGCAGAATATCCTGGCCAGTAATCAAACCTGTGACAGAAATCTCCTGGCCCCAGTACTGGCTGGCGATCGCCACCATCCGTACCTGCAAGCCTGCCACCTGATTTAGTCGTTTTACGATCGGTTGAAAGGCTTGCTCGACGGCATTGCCAACAATCCAGGTATACCGACGGGGAGCAGGTAATTTTTTAGGTAACTTCTTCGTCGCTTTCTGAAATGCCTTGAGGAACTGGCGGATAGAACCGACTCCATTGCCGATTTGAGGATAGTCTTCATAGTGAGATTCTGGGGGCAATTCCTGGCCTGCGATCAGAAACCACTCATCGGCTAACCAGGCAAAGGTAGAACCTAGCTGTTGGCGAAACTTGGCTTGCAGTTCCTGTACCTGGGCAATCACTTCCCTGGCTTTGTCCGGTGTCACTGGCATCAGTTCATCTTCACTGGGACGAAAGCGCGTCAGGCCGACGGGTACGACAGCCACGGAAGCGACGGCAGGAATGTCTCCCTGATGAAAATGAGCCAGATCCAGCAGGGTGCGGGTAAGATGTTCCCCATCATTAATCCCAGGACAGAGAACCACCTGAGCATGGATCTGCAAATCTCGCTCCTGGAACCAGGCCAGTTGCTCCAGTAGCTGACCCGCACGGGGATTTTTGAGTAAACGCATGCGTACCTCTGGCTCTGTAGCATGAACCGAGACAAACAACGGGGACAGGTGCATCTGCTCAATCCGCTCCCACTCTCGTTGGGTCAGATTGGTAAGCGTGAGATAGCTACCGTAGAGAAAACTCAGGCGGTAATCGTCATCTTTCAGGTACAGGGTGTCTCGCTTTCCGGGCGGTTGCTGATCGATGAAGCAAAATGGACAGTGGTTGTTGCACTGAATCAGGTTATCGAATAGCGCCGACTCAAACTCCAGCCCCAGATCCTCGTCGTAGTCCTTCTCAATCTCGACGTGATGCGTTTTACCACTGGCATCCAGAACTTCCAGTTCCAACACCTCATCTGCACAGAGAAAGCGGTAATCAATTAAATCTCTGGGACGCTGACCATTGATCGCTACCAAACGATCGCCCGCTTCAAAACCCACCTCTGCTGCGATCGAATCCGGCAACACGGCAGTAATCAGGGCAGGACGGAGAGTGGAAATGCTCATAGTGGAGGAGTTAAGAGTTCAAAGTTAAGAGTTAAGAGTTAAGAGTTGGTTCTTCATTTTCAACTCTTAACTTTTAACTCTCAATTCTTAACTCTATTCTTACGCGCTCTTGAGCCAGCCGATCGCGATGGCGCTCAGTAAGGTGGCTCCGAAGGCGAGGCGATACCAGACGAAGACCCAGGTGCTTTGGCGTTGCAGGAATTGGAGTAACCAGGCGATCGCCAGGTAGGAAAAGATGAAGGAGGAGACGATACCAACCAGTAAAGGAGTGCCTAGTTCTGGGTGATGTAAGGCTTCTTTAGCTTCGTAGAGGGTGGCGATCGTCAGGGTGGGAATGCCCAGCAGGAAGGAAAAGCGGGCGGCGGTTTGTCGCTCCAGTCCCAAAAACATGGCGGTAGTCAGGGTGGAACCCGATCGAGAGGCACCCGGAATCAGCGCAATCATTTGACCGAGGCCAACCAGAATTCCATCCTTAATTTCTAAGGAGTCAAAGTCTCGCTTGCGGCTACCAATCTTCTCTGCCAGTCCCAGCAGCAACGCCATGATGATGGACATAATGGCAATCACCAGTGCTCCCTGTAGAAATGCCTGAGTTGCTTCCGGTAACACCTTCTTAATAATTAATCCCCCAATCAAGGCCGGCAGGGTTCCCACGGCGATACCGACCAGAATCTTCCATTCTTCCCGTTGCCAGTCTTTGTCTTGATAGGCGTTCCAGGCTCCTGACAAAATTTGGCGAATGTCTTGCCAGAAGTACAGGACAACAGCAACCACACTACCAAACTGGATTGCATCGACAAAGTACTTTTCTCCCAGCAGGCTCCAACCAAACGCCTGGGTAAAGACTAACAGGTGTGCAGTGCTACTGATGGGTAGAAATTCTGTAATGCCCTGCACCAGTCCCAACACGATCGCCTGAAAAATGCCTTCAAAAAAGCCAACCGACGGAGCAGACGTTGTGGCAGGCTCGGCTACCGCCAACCAGGAGGCCAGATGGCTCACTCCACTGTGATGACTGAACGCTAATGCCGGATGTAAGCTGAGTACTTGCATTTAACTCCTCGATTTCAACGGTTTGATCAGAAGATCTCTATCGAATGACTCACTACTGTGTTGTGCGATTCAATCATCCGGATTGAGAGAACAGGTGCCTTAAATCTTGCAAAAGCTGACATGAGAATCCTTTGGGGACTCCAAAAATTAAGAAAATGCCCACTAACAGACAATCTCAGACCAAAAAAACAGGTACTGTGACGCTCTAGGTACTGCAGCAGCCACTGGATCCCTAGAAAAGCTGAGATCCGGATAGAGATTAGCCCAACCAGGGGCCGACCAGATCGCGGTGGAAAAGGTGAACGAAACTGCTTGCAACTATGTCAAAAGATATCCGCGCTGTCTGTAGTTCGACTGGAACCCTACCAAATCTTTAACGTTAGGGCAAGCCGTCAGTCTTGATCTTTCTGAGTGTTCCCATCGCCCCTCCAAAAAGAGAGGTTCCAGAACTGGGAGATTCTGTGTAAGATAAACGTATGCCCCTGGGGGGGATATGCCGAACTCAATAGATTAAGTTGTTTAGCTTGATATATTAAATAAAGTAAAGTAAATAAGAAGTATTAACGATTGTATATTGCACACTCATTTTTCATAAGCCCTTGATTTCCTCTACGCCATCATCCAGTTACGTTGCTCCCTCTCTCGTCGGCCTGCCAGATTTAGACGCATTGCCTGTTGCCTCTGCTCAGGCCATACAACGAAAGCAATGGCTGTTGTTTGCTGCTGCCATCTTCTTAGTTTCTGTTCCCGTGTTTATCCAGGCTCCCCTGGTACGATCGCTCCCCTCGGTCAGCCTGTTCCTCACGGTGGGTTGGTTCGGGCTGGGGCGTTGGCTCCAGGCGCATCGCCAAACTCAGATGTGGGGAGATTTACTCATTGGGTTTACCTGGACATGGCTGGCAGGCTCTCTGTATTGGGGTTGGTTACGCTGGGAGCCTTTGTACCATCTGCCTGTGGAAGCAATCGGCTTACCTTTCGCGTTCTGGGAAATTTCCAGGCAGCAAAATAAGGTTGGTAATTTCTTTTATCTGGGATCCTTGCTGGGAACGGTTGTCACAGATATTTACTTTTATTTGGTAGATTTAATCCCTCATTGGCGCACTCTAATGCAGGTGGGCGAAATTTCCGCTCGACCCATTTTCCAAAGTGCGATCGCTCAAATACAGACCCCTTGGGGAATCGCTTGGGCTATCATACTGGCTAGTCTGCTGCTGGCTCTCAGCCTGTTGCCGCTGGCTTCCCAAAAGTTACACTGGTGGGCATTCGGTGGTGCAGTGTTGAGCACAATTCTGGTGGATGGTTTGTTCTGGGTAGCGGCCTGTTTGGCTTAGTCCGTCCAACCAATCTCACACATTTTGAGCAGGGAAAACTGGCTAACTGACTGCTAGGCTGGAGTCAGTCCGAATAGAAAAATTCGGGCAAATCTCTTTTAAGCCCTTACACTGACCCTAACGGATGTGTCAGGATGCATCATAGGGAAGAATTACGTTTTTCACAGTCTGTGGTGACAACCCAACCCACACCCCATCTGCTTCTGCGGACCGATTCTGGTTACCGGCGCTTACTTCTGACAGGAAGTAATTGCTGGACGATCGGCCGTAGTGAGGATAATAACTTTGTCCTGCCCGATCGCTGGATCTCTCGTAACCATGCGATGTTGCAGTATATG
>JBBIQC010000373.1:0-5345 GCA_037442585.1 Oscillatoriales cyanobacterium bin_317 | reverse complement strand
CCTATTCTTCTATAAACCTTCCTATCCTCACAAATGGATAAAGTCGAGCTTAGAACTCAAAACTCAAGACTTAAAACTTAAAACTCTTCCCCTATGTCCAACCGTCTGGCCCACGCAAACAGTCTTTACCTCCGCAAGCACGCAGAGAATCCGATCGATTGGTGGTACTGGTGTGATGAAGCGCTGGAAACGGCTCGACGACAGAATAAGCCAATTTTTCTCTCGGTTGGCTATTCCAGTTGTCACTGGTGCACCGTTATGGAAGGAGAAGCCTTTTCCGATCCGGCGATCGCGGCCTATATGAACGCCAACTTTTTGCCCATCAAAGTAGACCGGGAAGAACGCCCTGATCTCGACAGCATCTATATGCAGGCGGTGCAGATGATGATCGGGCAGGGAGGCTGGCCACTGAATGTATTTCTTGCTCCAGATGATTTAGTGCCCTTCTATGGGGGGACTTACTTTCCCGTAGAGCCCCGCTTTGGCCGACCAGGATTTTTGCAGGTGTTGCAGGCCGTCCGCCGCTATTACGACAGTGAAAAAGCAAAACTGCGATCGATTAAGGAAGAAATTCTCAATCACCTGCAGAGTTCCACCATTCTGCCAGTGACCCAGGGATTAGATCCGGCCTTACTGCGGCAGGGATTGGAATACAGTAGCGGCGTACTGTCCTCCCAATCAATGGGGCCAAGTTTTCCCATGATTCCCTATGCAGAAGCTGCCGCCAGAGCGCGACGGTTCACTGGAGAATCCCGATATGATGCCAGGGAAGTAACCTTGCAGCGAGGATTGGATCTGGCCCTGGGAGGCATTTTTGATCAGGTTGCCGGCGGCTTTCATCGCTACACGGTAGATCCCACCTGGACGGTGCCCCACTTTGAGAAAATGCTCTATGACAATGGGCAAATCATGGAGTATCTGGCCAACCTGTGGAGTGCTGGCGAACAGGAACCCGCTTTTGAACGGGCGATCGCGCTCACCGTGCAGTGGCTGCAACGGGAAATGACGGCTCCCGAAGGCTACTTCTACGCCGCTCAGGATGCGGACAGTTTCACCACACCTGACGAAGCTGAACCGGAAGAAGGAGCGTTTTACGTCTGGAGTGCTCAGGAACTGAAAGCTATCCTGACTCCAGAAGAATTTACAGAATTGCAGGCACAATTCACCGTCACAGAAGCCGGAAACTTTGAGGGTTACAACGTGTTGCAACGGCAGCAGCGGGGACACCTCAGCGATCGCCTGGAAACCGCGATCGGCAAACTTTTTCAGGTTCGCTATGGCAAGCCCACTGCTGACCTCGCCACCTTTCCCCCCGCCCGCAACAATCAGGAAGCCAAAACCACATCCTGGCCTGGTCGCATTCCCCCCGTCACCGACACCAAAATGATCGTCGCCTGGAATAGTTTGATGATCTCCGGTCTGGCACGAGCCGCTGTTGTCTGGCAGCAACCTTCTTACCTGGAACTTGCGGCCAACGCTGCTTCCTTCATCCTGGAACATCAGTGGGTCGAGGGTCGATTCCACCGAGTCAACTACAATGGTCAGGCCGATGTTCTTGCCCAATCCGAAGACTACGCCCTCTTCATCAAAGCCCTTCTGGATCTGCACCAGGCCAGCCAGGGACTGGATCGAATTCAAAATTCAAAATTCAAAATTCAAAATTCCGACTGGCTTCGTCCGGCCCTGCAACTGCAAGCCGAGTTCGATGAGTTTCTCTGGAATGTGGAAATGGGTGGTTACTACAATACCGATGCCAGTAGCGATTTGTTAGTACGGGAACGCAGTTATGTAGACAATGCCACTCCTGCAGCCAATGGAATTGCAGCGGCGAATTTAGTCCGGCTTACCCTGTTGACGGACGATCTGGATTATTTAGATCAAGCTGAAGCAACTTTGCAGGCATTTGGCACTGTCATGGAGCGATCGCCCCAAGCCTGCCCCAGCCTCTTCTCCGCTCTCGACTGGTTGCAAAATCAAACCTTGATCCGTACCAACCCAGTCCAGATTATTACTCTCTCCCAGCAATACCTACCAACGGTAATGTTCACGATCTCCCCCAACTTACCAGAAGACACAGCCGGTCTGGTCTGTCAGGGACTCAGTTGTAAGGAACCCGCTCGTACTCCAGAGCAAATGATGGAGCAATTGCGGCTCAGCCAAGTGAGAGTTTGGTGACACCTTCCAGGGAGGCATCTAATCTTGTTCAAAATTAGGTGCCCAAATGCTGCTAACTTCGATTTCCCAGCCAGGAAGTAGTTCCGGTACAGTCAAAATCTCACCATTTTGCCATACCACTCTCTCTTGACATCTATTCTGCTGCGATTTGTCGAACGACAGTTAAGGCAGAATAGCTGACTCCAGCCGTGCCTTCACCGGGGTGGGTGCTGTCTCCGACCAGCCAGAGATGCTGAATGGGCGTTCGGTTGGCAAATCCAAAGGGCCCAAAGGTAGACAGACGTTGCCCAATGCCGCCGACGATCCCCCGATCGCGCCCCGTAAACCGGGCAAAAGTGCGGGGAGTTGCCGATTCAATATGCAGCATGGTCTGGTCGTTCAGGTTGAAAAACTGACTCAGACGGGCGATCGCGGCATCCGTATACGCTTGCTTGAGTGACTCATAGGAATTTTGGATTTTAGATTTTGGATTTTGGATTTGGCGGGAATAATTTTGGCTTTCCTCTTCCCCAATCCCTAATTCCCAATCCCTAATCCCTAATTCCTCATCTCCGATCCCCGATCCTTCCTTCCACCACGCTTCCACATTTGTAAAAGAGGAGGCAATAATCGTCGCTTTTCCTGCTGGAGCACGGCCATCGCCCGGTTTGCTGACAGAGACAAACAGGGAATTATTCTCTCCGATCGGGCCATCGTAGTCATACAAAAACTGAAGATGGGGAGGACAGTTTTCTGGAACGGCACTGGCATCCACACCCAGATAAACGACGAAGGCACCAGAGGCAGGAGGAAGTTTTTCTACCCGCTGTTGATAGCCTTTGGGAGTCTGGCCGCCCAAAAGTTGCACAAGATTTTGCACCGTGACATTGGCGACGACGTGATCGGCAGGTTCGATCCAGGTTGCGCCTGTCTTCTGGTTGCGAACTCGTACACCTGTAATCCGACCTGCTTCTGTATAAATATGTTCTACCGTGTGGCGCATCAGCAGTTTGCCGCCGTCTCGTTCCAGAGCGGTGACGAGGCGATCGCTAAGCGCCTGCATACTACCCTGCAGGTGAAAGAGTCCCTGAGGGGATTGCGACACACTTAAGGCTGTGGCCGCATATAGGAGCGCAGTTTCCTCTGCATCGACCTGAGAATAAAGCTTGAGTTGCAGATCCAGAAAGGTTTTCAGCCGCTGGTCGTGCTCCAACCGATAGCCTCGTAAGGCATCACCGACCGTGGAGAAGGTATGGGGCAGTGTCAGGAGGGTATCGGGACGAACCGCCTGCACCAGTTGCCACAAATCCCAGAGATTGCGGGGTGGCAATACGGGATTGCGGGATTGAAAAGCCCAACTGTAGCGAAATAAATCGGCCAGCAGTTGCCAGAAGGGTTCACTACCGGGAAATTGCCGTTGCCGCTCGGCTTGCCATCGCTCCGGATCCCGCCAGACGTTAATCGGTTCAGTTTCGTCTGGCAAATAAACCGCACAGGCTGGATCGCAGGGAGTGGCCGCTGGCAGATCGATCGCTAACTCTGAAAAGATGCGATGGTGAATTCCACCCGGTTCCAATCCGGCGACCTGAGTGGCCCCCACATCAAAGGTGAATCCTTGTCGCCGAAAGGTAGAAGCGCACCCTCCCGGGACCAATGCCTGATCCAGAATCAAAACCGAATAGCCTTTATGAGCCAGCAGCGCGCCTGCCGTCAACCCGCCAATACCAGCCCCAACCACAACAACCCGCTTTCTGGCCATGAAGTTCTTTACATTTTGTAACACTCTCCTTCATTTTAACGACGATTCTCCCAACTCTTAATTCTCAACTCGCTACCGTGTCACCTGCCACGGAATCATCACATCTTGAGCCAGACGACGAGAAACTTCATAGGCTCCATAGCGATTTAAGTGGCTGGGATCGGAGAAATAGGTGGGCTGGGTGGTTAAGGCTCCACTCAAATCTCGAAAGGCTATTCCTAGTTGAGGAGCCAAATTCAGTAAATGAGCTTGAAACTCTTGTTCATGTTGCTTGCGGATGGAATCCAGGTACTCCTGAGTCAGGGGTAAATTGACAAAGATCAGGGGGATTTGCCGCACCTTCGCAAATTGAGCCAGGTTCACCAGGGCTTCCGTCTGTATCCCTTGCAGGTTAAACGCTTCGTAGTCGGTATCATAATCGCCCGGTACACGAGCATATTTTTGATAGTAGGTGACGGGATTGAACTGAATTGAGAGCGGTAAAAAGCCTTCGATATCAATCATGCCTTCGCCATCAGAAATCAAGGAGGGAGCAGAGGTGGCCGCCGCAGGTGGCGAAGAGGAATTGAGCAAACTATTCGAGGATGCCATCATGCTATCCGATGACAGTCCTTGCGGCGGCAACCAGGCCATGAGTTGTTCTCGCAGTTTGGTTTTGAGGCGATCGCGCTGGGAATAAACCACCGAAAATCCTCCCAGTGCCTTATTAAAACTCTCATTGAGCGCTTGATAGGGATTTGCGGGAGAGGCCGTGGAGTTGTTAGCACTGGAATTGGCATTGGCTGCGGAAGGTTGCGGTTGGGTAGGAGCAGCTTTGGCCGCCGTGGTGCCAGCGATCGGTGGAGTGCCTGCAACCAGTGTGCGATATCCCTGAGAAGCCAGAATACCGTTATAGGTCAGATCGGGCCGACCGCTATTGAAGGCACGCGCTCCATCAGCAAACAAAATTAGTTTGGGCAACTTCTCCTGGGGCAGCACCTGACGAATTAACCAATCTATCACCTGTACCGTGGCCCCATTAATTCCCAGATTGAAAACTTTCACCCCAGCATAGCCCTGTTCGGCCAGAGCGGCTTTCAGTTGGGTTGGGTCAATTCCTCGTAATGCTCTGGAACTGCCGACAATCAGTACATCCGGAGGCCCATTGACTTCTAAATAACGTTGATAGACTACCAGTTGGCGATCGAGTTGCCGACTATTGAAGGTGGGATAGTCCACTTTGAAGTCAGGCAATTGATCGGCTTTCGCCTGTATGGGTGAAGCAGGAAGGGGACTGGGGACTTTAGGAGGTTTCTCCTTGGCTGGGGGGCTAACCACAGTACTGCCCGGTTGCGTAAATCCAGAAGCATTAAAATTCTCCCAATCCTGGGCTTTCGGTTTATTCAGGGGAACAGCAGGAATCGGAGATGCCGCCTGACTGACAACTGGCGGG
>JBBIQC010000372.1:0-5350 GCA_037442585.1 Oscillatoriales cyanobacterium bin_317 | reverse complement strand
CCCTTAAAATCCAATCCTCCTAAGTCTTTTAGACTTCCTCAGCAAGCCCTAAGTAGGGACTAGCTAGGGATAAGCCCTTGATGGAATCGATCGCATGAACCATTCCGGCATCCAGATTGGCCAAGTTAATATGGGCTTGCCCTTCCGCCAACGCCAGATACTTGGTGGAGGAACCCAGCAATGGGAAAGACTGGGCTTGTTCAAGGACAGTGGGTGTGGCTGGGTCGTCACTGCCTCCCACCAAAATGGCTGGAATGGTAATTTGTCCCAATCCCTTCGGACCGAAAACTGCGTAGTTTACTGGGTTGGCTGCAAAGACAGCCTTCACTCGTGGATCCCGGAAGCTATACGCTTGGCGGGGGAACGCAAGTACCCGACACTGCATCAGCAATGAGGTATCCAGATAAGCAAACGGGCGATCGCACTGTTGTTGCAGAAAATCAAAATCATAGGTAGCACCCGCGACCGCCAGTGCTCCATAACCCCCAAAGGAATGTCCTGCCACACCAACGTTTTGCAGGTCTAACCGTCCCCCAAACTCCGCCTGGTTCCGCCGCTCCAGTTCATCAATTACGAAGCTGATATCTTTGGGGCGATCGAGAAAATCACTGGTGAGAAAGTAAGCGGCTGACAAGCCATCCTTCAGCTTTTGCACCTGCTCGGTATCGCTGCCAGGATGTTGTGGTAAGGCAACCAAAAAGCCATAGGAGGCTAAATGCTTGGCTCGTCCGGCGAAATCTTCCGGTCTGGAGCCTAACCCGTGAGACAAAATCACCACCGGGGTTTTTCCGGGTCGCGGTTGTTGCGGTTGGAAGATCAGCACATAAAATTGACGATTCCGACTGGGGTCTGTCAATACCCAGCGTTGCTCCTGAACTCCTAAAGGGCCGGGTTGACGCAAGTCAGGTAATTGGGCAAAATCTACACCTGCCCCTGCCCCAGATTCCTGCTTGGCAAAGGAAGCCATTTTTTGGGTATAAAATTCCGTAGCCTGGATCACCCGTTCCAGTTCCTGAAAACCTTGCAGGGCAGAAGCTACATCAATATACAGATTTACAGGCAACTTCTTCAGCAAGTTCAGTAGGGTCAGTCCTTCTTTGTCAAAGGCTGCTCCAACGATTCCAGCCCGCAGGGATTGTTTGCCATTCTCCCAGATAGGGGTTTGTAAATATTGCCCCAACCGACCCAAAATGTCATATCCCAACTGGCTGTTGAAAAACTGCGAAACAAAGAACGGCTCAAGGTCTGCTCGTTTCACCAAAAGTTCTCGAAACTTCTGCTTTGTGGTGTCATTTGCTTTGGCGATCGTGAAATAGAACTTGAGATCGGAATTAATCTCGCCCGTTTTCGCAAACTTCTCTAACGAACTGACTTGCAACGATTCACTGAATGGCCCGTAGGTGAAATAAATTTTCTCAGCCGCTTTTCCCGGCAAGGCAGACAATAACACTGAAAGGATGCTCAAGGTCAGTGCCTGAGCCGGTTTTAAATGCCGCAATGGCTTTAATAAAGGAAACTTGCAACGGTTCGAGAAGTTAGTGATCATCTGAGATTGTAGTTCAACAGGGAACAGAAACCTTAAAAGCGGAAGGTGACGGATAAGTAGGGGCCATTGTTGTAAAGGCTGACTCCAAAGGCATCTCGGCCACTGCCAGTCTCATAGCCGATAGCGAAACCGGGCTCCCAATAAAGGTTGGGCAAGGGTCACGGAGCGACTAAAACTGCCTTCTCCACCCAAGTTGGTTTCTACATCCAGATCACTGCTGATACCCCCGATCCGAACACCTACCAGGGCATTTGCAACAAAGGGGCCTAAATCAAACTCAGTGGCAACCCCTTTAGGATTCACTTGAGATTCATTGTAAAAGCGATAGGCAAAGGCTAAGTCTACATTCCAGGTCTGCACTTGCAAATTCGATCGAAATTGGGAAGGAATGATTTGCTCTAACCGAGCACCCAACCGGGCCTCAAGCTCTTGTTGAATCCGGTCATCCAGTCGTCCCAGAAGATAATCCGCGACCTGCTGACGAAGGACATCATCCACGCGATCGCGAATCCGATTGGCAACTCGATCGATCGCCAGATCAAGCAGTCTGTTGGGATTAGGGCGGGTGAAATTATTTTCTCTCCCCTGTTCTATATAATCTCCGTTCAACAGAACACCAAATCGATAATTGGGTGTCCAGGCTTCCACTTTACCCGTTAGCCCAAACTCGAAGGTATTCCGAATGGCAGAAAAGACTTCGCTGGGAGGCAAGGTCACATTCGACGTAAAGCCTTTAACAGTTGCGTCTCCGTAAATGGTGACTGGCAAGTAGATGTAGGGTGTAAACAAGAAATGCCACTTATTAGATGTCTGAGGAGCACTCGATTGAGGGGGCTGCATTGTGGGAGTTTCTGTGGGAGTCTCAGTGGGTTGCGTTGTGGGAGTTTCTGATGGAGTTCCACTGGGTTGCGTGCTGGGTGACTCAGTTGGTGTCGGAGATGGATTACTCCCCCCACTTTCCTGGACGATTTCTAAGCTAGAGGCATTCACAAAAGTAGTTGCATCGGTTATGCCAGCGAGCCAGGTAGAGGCTGGTTCCCTGGGGGACAGGGCTGTATATAGAGCCGCAGGGTTACCCGTTGAAGGTGCGGGTGTAAGGCTGCGTTCAACGGGTAACAGGTCTGATGCAGAAGTTGTGATGCGATCTTGAGGGCCATGCACAGTTATCGCATTCCCTTCATCTCCGTTGCCAGAGGCTGAAGGGTGGAACGGGGTAGCTTTAACCTCGGTTGAAGAAGTTGCCGAATCTGGCTGAGCAGCGATCGCTGGAGCCACGCATAACACTACAGCAGTATTCAGACATACAGTAGACAACGAGCTGAGTTTGAGTAAATTATCCCGGAGCGATCGTCCTGCTCTGATTTGCCTTTGAATTTGAATTGTCATGTTCACTCTTCCTCACCAGGCCATCATTCCACATTCACCAAAAAGCTTAATTAATTCCTTTAAAGCTTTTCTAGTCAGGCTTCAAGAACTTTTTGAATAAGAAACGTTTTACTCTGATTTAGACTTGATTCAGCATTAGAAAAATAGCGAAAATGCTTACCATAGCTCAAGCACTTCCACGGTGATAAAAGCATGCTTACTGTCCAAAAACTCCTTTAGTCAGGATCGCTGATCATGATACGGAATCTGAAGGTGAGATTCTTGTTATTTCATGCCAACTGCAGCTATATCTTCACCTGCCTCGTCTAATACCGGTTATCTGGGTTGAGCAACCAGAATCTTGTTTAAATGTTGGAACAATTGCCCTTACAGAAGCGTTAATATAAAACAACAGAGTATGTCAGGTTTTGTAAATAGTCCGCAACACGTTTTGTAAACATTGAATAATTCATTGAGTTTGTGAGGGAGCTATGATTTCAAAAATTGCTAGTGCCGCTATTGTCGTTTCGTTGTGTGGTTTCAGTTCAACTGTTGCAGCGGCTCCTGTTTGCACTCCCTTAAAGGTGGTAGGAGGTACAGGAACCACAGTGGCTAAGGAAGTTTCTGCACCAGGAGTTCCCCTTCCCTATGGCCTTAAGAAAAGTGATAACTGGAACACAGATTTTGAGGTAACATCACCAGCATCAACCTATGTTGCAGATATCGTTGCCAAAAATCTAGGTAATTACAGAATTTCAATGTATTTGAAATATCCAGACAACACCTCTGACAAGGTATTTGATCAGGATGTGTCGCTGCAAAACAATCAAAAGTACACGATTCGAGGCAGCAGACGTACTAATATGTCTCCTTATCAAGTCAACCTGTTTGTAGGGGGAATACCAGTTGTCGGAAACAGCTACACGGCAACTGTGTATGGATGTAGATAACCAGGCAAGTGAGATTGGCTCGCGCCCCTACAAGAGCTAATCTTAAAAACAGGTTTAAACTATGGGGATTCGTTCCTTAATCCCATCGATCGTTCTAAGCCTGCTAACACAACATCTGTTACAACTTTGATGCGATAGCGGCAGGCTTTTGTTTCTGTCGAGTTGAAGGTGCCATTCTCCCAATATTTGTTGCTTCCGGCTCCACCGCCGCACAGCCCAAAATATTGGCAACCTTGACGGCATAACTCAACCCCTGCGGCCATGTCCTGGTACATGTGCTGGAATTTATCACTCTGACAGACCGATTCAAAGGTATCTTGCAAAACGTTTCCCAGAACGAACTGTCCATAGCGATCGGTATTCACACCCAACAGTTCTGGATCAAAGGTCGAAAAATTTCCTTTGGAGTCGATATTAACAATCACAAAGGGCTTGTTCATGTCAGTGTATTCCAGGCGGGTGTCACAATAGATGGAATTACAAATAGCCTCAAATTCTCGCAATTTGAATTCTCCATTGGTTTGGGCGACAAGCTCCCAAAAACGCTGAATGAACGCCCGATAGCGATCTTCAATTCCGGTTCGATCAAGTGAAGAAAGCTGGTTCTCTCCCTCCGTTTCTTCCATGTTGAACCCGACATTCATCAGGCCGTTCTCTACGAAAAAGTGAAAGATTTCATCGGGGTAGTCTAATGAGTCTTCGGTCAGCACCGCGATCGCACTGCATTCGATGCCATTTTTTTGCAAATGGGCAATCCCCCGCATGGTGGCCGCATGGGTTCCCAATCCTTTACGGGTTTTGCGATGGGCATCGTGGAGAAAGGCAGGCCCATCAATACTTACCCCAACATGAACGTTGTATTGCTGAAACAAATCACACCAGGCTTGATTGATCAGAGTGCCGTTTGTCTGAACGGACTGGCTAATTTTGTAAGGGGTTGGATTGTATTGGCGATCGGCCACATCAATACGTTCAAAAACTGCTTTATAAAACGCAATGGGAACCGCCAGGGGTTCACCAGCATGCCAGCAGATTGTGGCATCTTGCCGGAAAAACTGGCTGGTAAAGATAGTTTTGCAGATGGGATCAATCAGATCGAGGGAAAGCTGGTTCTTTAAGTGGCGATCGGGCAAATAGCAATAATCACAGTCCAGGTTGCAGAAGGAAGTGGGTTGGATCACGATCAAATTAATCGGTCCAAAGCTGGAACAGTCATTGATGTGTACTCTGGATTCCAACCGATCATTTGTCCGTTTGAGAGGCTCTGCGTTAGTAATCGTCATCATCGATATTCAGTAAAGGCCAAATGGTTTGCAACGTCAGCACCCTCCTCTACCCCCACCGCTGCATCAATAGTTCCAGAAGCCGCCCCCATTCCTGAAACCACCCCCATTCACAAAACCTCCATTCCTGAAGCCACCCCCGTTGACAAAGCCGCCACCGCCGCCACCAGCATTGACAAAGCCTCCTGGTCCTGTACGGTTGGCAA
>JBBIQC010000371.1:0-5355 GCA_037442585.1 Oscillatoriales cyanobacterium bin_317 | reverse complement strand
AAGCGTTATAACCTGAAACTTTTTGATCAACCAACCTGAACGAGGCCCACTTCATAAAAAATGAATAAACAGGCCCTAGTGTTCTCTGAAGCCCTTTATAGAAAACATCCTCAGAGTCTTGAGGATTTCAGTGGTAACTCAAGAAGATGTGATTTTAGTTACAAGTAATATCCGGCACTTTAGACTAATGTTCTTGTAATAGAATTCCCCATTATCTTTGGAATTAACGAAATCATTCTGCAATTTCCGGGTTCAGATTGATTGCCTCGTGTCGCTCCACCGCTAGTTGAACTAATTGATCGACCAGTTCTACAAAGGAGAGGCCGCTCTCTTTCCAAAGTTCTGGATACATACTGGTGGCTGTAAATCCGGGTAAGGTATTAATTTCGTTAATGAACACTTCTTGAGTTGATTCTATGTAGAAAAAATCAATCCGTGCCAGTCCTGATGCATCAATTGCCCGGAAAGCTTGAAGCGCTAATTCCCGGATTTGTTCAGTCATGGCGGGGGGGAGGAGGGCAGGAATAATCAAATCAGCTTTACCTGTGGTGTATTTGGTTTCATAGTCATAAAAATCACTTTGGTAAGTAATTTCACCTACTACAGAAGCTTTGGGTTGATCATTGCCCAATACCGCACACTCCACTTCCCGTGCGACAACCCCTGCTTCTACAATTAAGCGTCGATCGTAGGTGGCAGCGTTATCCAGGGCTGTTTCTAGTTGATTCCGGTTCCGGACTTTGGAGATGCCGACGGAGGAACCTAAATTCGCAGGTTTGACAAAACAGGGATAACCGAGAGTCGCTTCAATCTGATCGCAGAGTTTTGAGTAAATGCAGGGATTTGACCAGATTTGCGATCGTGTCACTGCCACATACTTCACTTGAGGCAACCCGGCCTGAGCAAATATTTGCTTCATCGCAATTTTATCCATTCCCACCGCAGAGCCTAAAACGCCCGACCCAACGAAGGGAACCTGCATGAGTTTGAGTAAGCCCTGTACTGTGCCATCCTCTCCATTTGGCCCATGCAGGATGGGGAACCAAACATCTACCTGGGCAACCTCTGCTGGAAATTGCCACCTTTTACTCGCAAGCGTTGCTGTTGAAGAATTGGTGATCTGGAGAGGTTTGCCTGAGTGCAAAATTTCTTGAGCAATCTGTTGACCACACCAGAGGCCATCTTTCTGGATGTAGAACGGTATTAAATGATACTTTTCTGCGTTACCTGCCGCCGTTAAGGCTCCAGCGATTGCCCTTGCCGATACGATCGAAACCTCATGTTCACCCGAACATCCGCCAAACAACAGCCCAATCGTTTGCTTCTTCATGTCCTCACCCTCCTCATGCAATCATCACGTCCATAGCTTCCCATGTAACAGCTGCGTCTTTCTACAGGGGCCATTGCTTCAGGCAATCTATTCTAAGCCTGATCTCAACATCAATTCTTCAGCAGGCTGATAAGTCAAACCTTGTCCAAGGCCAGAACCGTAGGTTCTCTTACAGGAAAACGGCCGCTCTCTAGCTGAACTTGGTTTAATGTAACGTAAGTTTACAATTTCAGGTCAAAATAACATGAAGCTTGTTAGGATCACGCACAAGCTTTCTCAAGCAGTAAGTGAAAGCCGTAGTGAATGTGGCAGGTGCGTTTCCCTGAAGGCGTGTTTGGAAAATTGCTATAAAAGTGAGTGCTTTTTTCCAGATTGATCCAAATGTGAGTTGTTTTCGTCAGGTTGAGTAACTTGTATCCCCTGACCTAGTAAAGGTTTTTTATGAATATGCGATCGCAGCTTTTGAGCACTGTTGAAGGTGACACGAGAGTCGCTGAGCATCTCACTCAAAGAGGAATAGCCCTGGCAAAAGATGGCTTTCATCAAGAAGCTGTATCGGAGTTCGATACGGCAATCCATTGGCGACCACATCATTGGTTGGCCTGGTATCATCGGGGCGAGGCTTTGGCGACCTTGAACAGGTATGCGGAAGCTCTAGCGAGTTTTGAGCGAGCACTGGAACTGGAACCAGATAGTTATCAGACCTGGACATTTCGGGCCGTCATGCTGATTTACTTAGAGCGGTATGAGGAGGCATTGGAAAGTTGCGATCGGGCGATCGCCATTTACCCAGATGATCAAGAAGCATGGATATTTCGGGGTGTGGCATTGCAACGGCTAGGCCGCTTCAAGCTTGCGTATGCCAGTTATGAGCATGCTACGTCACCTGAACAGGCATAAATCATTAAGGACACAAAGTCTTTTCCATCCTCAATTATTTTTTTCTCTATCCTTATTCTTTTACAAAAGCCTGATTTTGTTCTACCGATCATCCATTGATGTTTTTTTGAAAGATGTGAAAGAAGGAGGTTGATAAACTCCTAATTTTTGTTTAAGCAGTAGCCAGAAAAAGGGCAAATCTTCAACCAAATAACGCTTCCAAAGTCGTTTGGGATCGGAGTAAATTCTAAAGAGCCACTCAAGTCCCATTTTGCTCATCCAGCGAGGAGCACGTTGAACAATTCCTGCTTCAAAGTCAATAGTTGCACCTACAGCGAAGAAGATTTTGACATGGGTGAACTTGTCTTTATATTTATCAATCCACTTCTCCTGTTTTGGAGCACCAACTCCTACGGCTAAAACAGTTGCTTTAGACTGATTAACCATTTCAATAATTTCCAGGCATTCCTGCTCGTTCTTCTCAAATCCAAAAGAAGGAGAGTAAGCACCCACTACGATATCTCGCCCAATCTTAGCGTTAATCCTAGCTCTTGCTCTGTCTGCAACTCCTTGAGCACCTCCAAGCAGAAAGATGGTAATGTCTTCATTGTTTCTGTGAAATCGGCAGAAGAGAGGAAAGAAATCAGAGCCAGATATTTTTTCTTTGAGAGGAGTCCCAAGGAAGCGAGATGCATACATCAAGATTTGACTATCACATACTCTATAGTCAGCGTTGAGGTAAATTTTGAAAAATTCTGGATCCCGTTGAAGTTTCATCAGGTGATCCACGTTAGGAGTAAATACCACACCACTCTTCAGCGTTTCTAGAAACTGCACCACTGACATATTATCAAATGGTACATTCAAAATTTTAATCTGGTTATTAAAGCCCTTAGAATGAAAGAGCCTGCGACGATCGCGCCTTGAGCCGAATAAAACATGAAAGAATGTACTGGTGAGAATCATAAGATCTAAACGACGGCTCCATCCATCAATGTACGCAAAATCCATTTCAAGAATTTCTTCAAAGTTCATTTCATACTTTCGTTGATTGGTCTGCCACAAACCTGTTAAACCAGGTTTTACAGCTAATCGTTGCCAATCTCCTCGGGTATAAAACTGAACCTCATCCAAGGTAGGGGGGCGCGTACCTACCAGGCTCATGTCACCTTTCGGGATGTTGTAGAACTGGGGGAGTTCGTCTAAATAAAAATACCTGAGAAGTTTACCAATTGGTGTGATTAAGGGTTCATGAGCTTGATCAAAAAGCTTATTACCTTTTTTGTAGGCCAGCTTCAGTCGTTGTCTTTCTGCATGAGGGGAGGCTGTGCGAAATCGCCAAAGCAGAAAATGTTTTCCCCGCAATCCCACTCTTGGCTGGGCGACAAAAACTGGCCCCGGTGAACTGAGATATATGGCTGGGGCAAGGAGGGGCAAGAGAATCAGGAGGATAAAAAGTCCTGCGATCGCGCCTACAATATCCAGAGTTCGTTTAAACCGACTATGTAGAGAGGGATGACTCAAAACACTGAAAAGTTCCAGGTTATAAAGGCCAGCTTGTCTTTCTAATACCGCTCTAAGTTCTCCTTTAGAGATTAACTTGGACTCTACAAGCATCTCACCCAGTAGTTGCCATCCAACAGTTTCAGCCTGCTGTCGCTGTTTTTCAAGGGCACTATACAGTTGGCTTTTAGTAATTAAGCCTTCCTGTAACAAAATTGCACCCAAAGCGTACCTGGCCATTTTTCCTGAAGTTTTTCAGTATAGAAGTTTACCCTGACGAATGTCCTTAGCTTCACTAGAGTACCCTCCATTTCTGAAGAGCTAACCAAGGCTTCATATTCAAACCAAGCCTGAGAATTGTTCACCACGAACAGTCTCAGATGTCTTCATAGTAAGTTGAGAGACAGGAAGTTCATTTCTGCTTTATCAGCAATTCACAGAAATGAGAGCCTTTATCAAGCGCTGTTCAAAAATCAATGACTGGCTCATTCGATTTAGACGTTGAGGTATTGTATTCGATTAAGCGAGAAGGTCGCCTGAACAGCTTGCCCCAATAGAATCTCGCCTGTCCTTGTGCCTGAGGAAACTTGGCTAGAGCACAAGCTAGTCCAAATAACCATGCCTCGATTCTGGTTTGCCCCGATCGATGGGCAAATCGGTAAGCTCGATAGGCCATCAGGGGATAGCCTGCTAGTAGCAATAGACTGAATCCATGGGTGGGAATCGCGGTTGTCAGTAGGAGCGCTGGAATTATCAATCCCCAAAGACGAATACTCCGGCTTTCTTTGACCCAGTGGCATTCGGGAGGCGCTCCGTGTAACCAGGCACCTTCGGCATAAGCATATCCCGCCCGTACAGAACGCTTCCACCATTGTCCGAAGCGCGTCATTTGGGCATCATGCAAAGTCATTTCGGCATCAATCCGGAGAATTTTACCTCCGTTTTGGCGAAGTCGAACGCACAGTTCTGGTTCTTCCCCAGCAATCAGGTGAGGATTATAGCCACCAACCGCCTGGAGGGCTGAAATTCGCATCATTGCGTCGCCTCCACAGGCTTTAGCTTCTCCGATCGGGGTATTCCATTCCAGATCACAGAGGCGATTGTAGATAGACGCTTCTGGGTAACGTTCTCGCCGCCGGCCACAAACGACAACCACATCGGGTTGAGTGTTGAGTACTTTTTGAGCCTGCTCTAACCAACCCTCAACGACTTCACAATCGCCATCAACGAATTGGACATCATTCAGGTCAGGAGCGACTTCTAGCAGACGAGCCAGACCAGCATTACGAGCACGGGCGGCTGTAAAAGGAATAGATAAATCTAACTCAACAACGTTGACACCCAGCGATCGCGCCAGTTCTACACTGCCATCGGTAGAACCAGAATCTACATAGATCACCTGTGCAGCGCGGCCTACGACAGATTGCAGACATTGCTGCAAGCGATCGCCTTCATTCCGTCCGATCGCGACAATTCCAAGTTTGCTCAAGTGTTGTACCTCCCAAGGAAACGGCTAACGTTAGGGTTCCCTCGCTTTTAAGTACAACACAGGATCCTGCTAGAGCGAATGGAAATATGGCTCTCAATGGTAAAGTTTCTGTCAAGAATTAGGGTTTATAGAAAAGTAAAGCTACGGCTTAGCA
>JBBIQC010000370.1:0-5374 GCA_037442585.1 Oscillatoriales cyanobacterium bin_317 | reverse complement strand
GGGGGGCTGCCACCCAAGCCAGGAGTTTGACTCCTATGATTGGACTTAAGATACAGCCACATCCAGTTAAAGACTTGTGTGGACACGTAGCCCAATCTTGGGAGAAAGGATTAGGGCTGCAGGATGTTGGTATGAATTGACTGCGATCGTGGCAATAACTTCAAAACTGGATAACGGTGTAATAAGGTGGATTAATAGATACTCCTGCTAATTCAGATGGCGAAGCTCGTTGCCTGACTTAAATGATGATTGCAGTTCAAACCCTGTTGACTCTCCTGATTGCTGGTGGCATTGCATTTTACCTAGCCTGTGCCTGGTTCACCGTTCGTTTTTTTAAGCAAGCGGGAACTGAAGCCCACGAAAAGATTACTCCTGGGGACATCAAGCACCATCCCCCTGATCTCCGATCCCCGATCCCCGATCCCCCTCCGCCTGGTGTCTCGATCCTGGTTCCCGTGCGCGGCCTTGATGCAGGAGCCAAGGAAAACTGGTCATCCCTCTGTACTCAAACCTACCCGCTCTATGAAGTGCTGTTTGGCGTGGTGGATTTGGATGATCCAGCCATTCCAGTGATTCAGGAATTGGCCACAGAGTTTCCTGACAAAGTGAAGTTATTTGTCGGACTGAAGCCAAGAGGCATTAATCACAAAGACAGCAGCCTCAGTTATCTGCTGGAGGAAGCCAGGTATGACTGGATTATTTTTGTTGACAGCGATATTCGGGTACATGAGGATTACATTTACACCGTCACTGCTCCGTTAAAGGATGAGGCCGTCGGTGTAGTGACCTGCGCCTTTATTGGTTACCATCCCAAGTCCCTGGGAGCGGCGATCGCCTCCTTTGGCCGCTGTTTTGATTTCATTCCCAGTCTGCTGATTGCGCGGGTGATCGATGGCGGCTTAAAGTGTGCGATAGGAACAACCATTGCCACGCGACGGGATGCGTTAGCCAACTATGGTGGGTTGCACATGAACCGCATCGGGTCAGATTACAACCTGGGCAAACGGGCAGCCCAGGCGGGGTATGTTGTTGAATTATCCCAATACGTCCTGGAATCGGATACAGGTACGGAAAGCATCGGTGACGTTTATCAACGAGAATTGCGCTGGGCACGCACGATTCGCTTCAATCGAGGGCCGCAGTACTACAGCATGATTTTTTGCTTTGGCACGGTCTTTTGCCTGCCGCTGCTGCTGGTTACGGGATGGGCTGGCTGGGCGATTGCCCTGACGATCGTCACCTACCTGATTCGTTACGGCCAGGTCTGCCTGTCGATCGTGTGCATGAGAGCACCCAACTTATTTCGCTGGTTGTGGGCATTACCACTGCGCGATCTACTCAGCTTTGTGATCTGGGTTGCAGGTTCCTATGGTCAACAAGTTTACTGGCGCGGACGCAAGTTGCAAGTGTACGAAGACGGATTGATTGCACAACTAGAAGGTGATCTGACTTAGGAGCGTGAATTTAATAACTCGGAATTCTTACATAGGCTGTGTTAGCACAGCATAACGCAGCATTTCTCATCTTTGATGCGTTACAGCTATCGCCTAACGCATCCTACAACATTCGATGTTATTTAATTCTCATTCCTAATTGTCTTCTAAGAAATCACTCCATAGGTGATACCCAGTTGTTTGAGCCATTGACGATAAGCCAGAGAACCACGATCGCAAGGCACATGAAACTCCGCTTTGGGCTTGAGCGGCAAGCGTTTAGGATGGTGGGATTCTAGATTCCCTAAGTCCTGAGCAAAAATTTTGTCTTGAAAAGCAAGGGCTGCTTCCGCCTGATCCGACTCCATGAAATTCACTGCAACCCACATCCAGCCAATACACTCCTCCTGACTGACGGGCGTGACGCAGTACAGAATCGCAGGGCATTCTCCGGCAGGATTGCCCTTTTGCAGGTAAGCCGTTAGCTGACGTAGAGCTGAGTAACGGTAAGTAACATTACCCTCTCTTGGGCGGTGGAATTGTAATATCAATAGCGGTTACGTTCACATTGGGGCCTAAACTGGCCAATGGCGGCTGGATTTGGGCGGCATTACCAACGACTAAAGTAACGAGATCTTCAGGTTTCAAGTAAGTTTTCGCGACCCGCTGTACGTCTGCGATCGTCGTGGCTTCTACACCCTTGCGATAGCGGAAGATGAAGTCTTTGGGATAGCCAAAGTATTCATAACGCAACAACCGAGACAGAGTTTGGGCCGGATCCTGGAAGTTAAAGATAAAGGAGTTAAGCACCGTATCTTTTGCGTAGGCCAGTTCTTTGTTAGTTACCGGAGCCGTGCGGATTTTTTCGATTTCCGCCATCACACTTTTCACGAAGGGAACGGTCGCATCGGAACGGGTTTGGCCCCCAGCGGTAAACACTCCCGGATAGTCAAAGTTGGGTTGCCAGGAGGCATAAACAGTGTAGGCTAACCCTTCGCGCGATCGCACCTGATTAAATAACCGACCGCCAAAGCCATTCAGCACCCCATTCATCACAGAAAGGGCCGCATGATCCGGGTTATTAAGCTGACCACCCAAATGACCAATCTGAATATTGCTTTGCGTTAATTGGGGCTGATCTACCAGAAACACATTGCCCTTTTGGGCCTGAGTGACCGCAGGTAATGCTTGTTTTTTAGCCACTCCCGAAGCGGATTGCCAATCGCCAAATTTAGCCTCCACCAGTTTCCGCATTTTCTGGCTGTCAAAATCTCCCACAATCCCTAGCAACATATTCTGCGGTGTGTAGTACTGCTGGTAGAAGCGCACCAGATCCGGGCGGGAAATATTGTCTAATGTGGAATATTCCACGGTGCGAGCGTAAGGACTGGTGTTGCTGTAAATCAGCTTGGCAAACTCGCGACTGGCAATTCCACCCGGATTATCATTTCGACGGGCGATCGCACCCCGCTGTTGGGTCTTCGCCAGTTTCAATTTGTCTTCGGGAAAGGCAGGCTGGCGCACCACTTCCGCAAACAGATCAAAGACTTCCTCTAAATTTTCTGTGAGAGTACTGAATCCGGCACTGCCAGAAGCCTCACCCATTCCCGTTTCTACAGAAGCCGCCCGCCGCTCCAAAAACTGGTTGATCTGATCTCCCGTCCGTTTCTGGGTGCCACCTGTCCGCATCACCGTTGCCATCGTCTCTGCCAGTCCCACTTTGTCAGCAGGTTCCCAGCGATCGCCCGTGCGAATCAGCATTGTGCCACTGACCAGAGGCAATTCGTGATCCTCCATGAGATATACCCCCATCCCATTCTTAAGCTGAAATCGAGTGTAATCTGGCACCTGAATCTCTGGCAGTGCTGGAAATGTCAGATCCGTGTAATGCTTGGGCGTATCAGCTTTGGCAGGCAGTACCTGGGCCAGCAATAGCAACAATAGCGGCACCACCAGCAGTGTCAATGTCACTACCAGAATTTTCACCAGTTGCCGTTTGCGTACCTGCCGTTGCCTGATCGGGTTTGTTTTGGGATTCATTCCGCCTTATCTCAGTAAATCATCCATCGCGATCTTAGAGCTATGCAAAACGTTTTGGGTACTCGTCGCAGCCAAAAAAACTGCCATGCGTGTTACGTCGCGATCATAAAACCTTTTACGACAGGTTCAACATTTTTTTTACTTCTACCAAGGAAAGCGGCGGTTGATCTTTCTCATCTAGTTTTGCCTGTCTTAAGTCTTGTAAGTCTTCCAGATCAGCTAACAGTTCCTCTATTAATAAGAACTCCTCATACGGCAGGACAACGAACTCCGGTTTACCATTCTTCTTGAGAAACTCAGGATTGAGTTTAATCATGATGCTTTAACCTTTATGAATAGGCTTGACTGCGGTGCTTGATGCGATAGATAACAATTGCTTCAGCTTCAATCTCAAACAGGATGCGATAGTCGCCCACCCTTAAACGATATTCTGGCGTGAAATTCGTTAAGCGTTTTACATCTCCTTGTAAATCATCCTGCATCAGTTCCACTTTTTCGAGAATACGGGCCTGTGTGTCGGATGGTAGTCTCTGCAAATCTTTAATTGCTTTTGGTTTTAGAGTAACTTCGTATCTCAAGGCAGGAAAGCATCTATCTGTCGGTGTTTAGAGGTCGAATATGTTGAAAGTATTGTAACGTGTTGCTCATTTCCCTGACGAGGCAAGCGTAAGCTGTCGCGCATCTAAACTGCACTAATGGCATTTCCCTTGTTTTTCACTTTACGATGCCAATTTATAACCAATTCCCCCTCATTAAGAAGTCTTTTAATAAGCTCTTCAAGATCTTCGATACACTTAAATAGACGATTGGCAATGAACTCTTTTGTCAAATGCCAAACCAATTCAATCAGATTGTAGTCCGGACTGTACTCAGGCAAAAACTCCAAAACTAAATTGGGCATCTCTACCTTTATCTTCTCTATAAATTCCTCCTTCTTGTGAATACTTGCATTGTCTAAAATAATTACAATCTTAGATCCATATTTCTCAAAGTCGCTCACACTCTTATCTTCACCGGCCCACTCGTATATAACCTCCTGATAAAAGTGCTTCAGCACTTTATAGAAATTTTCACTGGTCCCCTTGGGTAGAAAATCTACCAACCGCTTCTTATCTGAATAGCGAATGCCTCCCATCACATTGATACGCCCTTTCCGCCGAAGTCCGGAAACCTTCTTACGCTTTCCTTTCTGGGTCCACTCCTTACGACGTATCACTCTCAAACTGAAGCCACATTCGTCCCAAAACCATACCTGAAGCTTCTCTGGAGATTCTTTGGTAATCCTTAAGTACTCCTCCAACTTCGCCTTAAATAGCTTCCGCTTCTCTGGATCCTGCCTCTCCTCTAAGCTATATTTAGCCCAGAGGCAAACGTACTTTTTTGACTTGAGTATCCTCCTCACTTGACTCCCACTTAGCTTAATTCCGGTTTCCTGTTCTAAGTGAGTGGCTAACCGGGCCACCGTCCATCGACCAAATTCATAACCAAAGTCTTGAGGTTCCTTCTCAATAACCTCCAATAATAGTTCAACATATTGATCGGTGACTTTATGATAGTTCCCGCTCATTCGCTTGTCGGTTAAACTCGCTAAATCACTCGGATCTCCATGCGAACACCAATAGGCTACCTTTCTTAAAGAGCAGCCAAGGAAATCCGCAATCTCTTGCTGTGTCTTGCCATCATTACGTAACAGCAAAATCAGAATCCGCTCACGAATGTCGGGATGCTCATGAAACTTAAGTTGCTTCTGCAGCTCCTGTTTCTCTTCGGCTGTCAAGTAGTTCTTGATTGGCATGGATACTCCACCAGAATGTGATGCCCTAGTATGTAGTTTAGATGATTAACAGCTTAACCCTCTTAAATCAATCTAAGCAGAGTAAAACTCGAAAACTGGGCGATCC
>JBBIQC010000369.1:0-5386 GCA_037442585.1 Oscillatoriales cyanobacterium bin_317 | reverse complement strand
GTTGCAGGAGATCGCCAAGCTGCGGATGAGGCTGGATTGGGTGTCAAAGCATCATCCGTAGAAGGGGTTATGGCACCCACTGGAGTCTGATTGGGCGGCATTTCAGTGGTTTGAACTGTTGCTGCTGGAATGGGAGTTCCATTTGCCATCGAATGTGCCATATAGAGCAAGCTCTGATAATCCTGGCTCCGCAGGCGAACGGTGTAAATCAACCCATCCTGCTCCCACATCACAGATGAAATTGGCTGAGGTGGTTTTTGTCTTGAACCTTCCAGCAGATATCCTTTGACTGTGCTAGATAGGGTAATTGGTGCAGCCCCCGATCGATGATCGGCAAGTTTTTTTTGGATTAGTTCTGAATTTTTACTGTTTACAGAAAAGGTGCCGACTAAACACGAATCTCCTGCTGTTTCACAGGTGAAAATGCCAACCGTCATCCCAGAATCAGGAGTCAAAGAAAGAATACGAACGGAATAGAGATCGCCCTGTAGACTCAAAACTTGGGAGAGCATCTGTTGAGAGGGTAAACGCATCACCCATCCGGATGGTAAACGCTCCTGAATCTCCTTTAAGGAAGGCGTAAAAATGTCAGCAATCGATCTTAAATCTTGAGCCGTCCTTCCGCTTTGAGGACAGGAGAAAACAATCAAAGTCACGGCTGAGAGAACAGATAGATAACGTTTCAATTCCATAGTTTTCTCCCTACGGCACCCTATCAATGAATGATAAATTTGGCCAACAGTTCCTCTATTTCATTCAGTTTTCTCTAGCAAAAAATCTAGCTATCGAAGGGTTAAGGATCTGGAAGACGTTCAATGTCAATCGGGCTTTTTGGGTAAGTTACGTCACTGCTTTCTTGTTTGATTACTGCATCTATAGCTTTATTCCGTACTTCTGAAAGTACAGCACGCAGTTTTGGTGGTTGTTGCTCAATGTATTGCTTATGTTCTAACCCTGGCCCTAACCCTAAAGCTAAAGAATTATTTTGGTAAAACTCACGTAAACTGAATTCTCCCAGTAAATTGATTGCTCCATCTGTCGCAACAGCCGCAAATTGTCCAGATGTTAATTCAACTGAGCGATCGCCTCTAGCATTGAACACGGTCACGGCTCCTTCTGAGCTATCCGTGAGAGCACCAACAACCGTCTTCCCAGAATTGTGAGTCACAAAGTAAGCTGTACCGGGTGCTCGAATCCTAGCATTTGGAGTAAGCGTGACACAGGGATATTTGCTAGAGCCGTGATAATAAATAACACCACCTATAGCGAGCCGAAACTTACAGTTCCCTCCGTCTTGAGCAAATTGAGATGATGTATTAGGCCCTTGTTTATATCCTGCTCCTCGTTGGGGAATCCAAAGATTGACACGGCTACGCCTGCTCGTTCGGATCCAGTTCTGAGGCAATACATATTCATCATTAGTGCGAATTGGGCCTAACCATTGATTCCTGTAAAACCAGACATTTCCCTCAGGATTTCGCATTTCTACCCTGAGATCCTCTGCCCAAGCAGATGTCGAGGAAACAAGCCCTAAACAAATTCCAATTATTAACAGTTTGATAAGCGATCGTATTGGACGGATAAGCATTAGAAATAACTTTTAGAAAGACAACCAGAAGAATGACTCGCCTTCATTAAAGCCCAAAAAAACAAGAATGAACTATTTTTATAGCCCTTGACTTTTTAAGTTGCTTCTACTCTGTTGAAACTGGCTCAACTAGATAGAGTACTTATCTACTGTGTAGACCTTATGCATAGAGCTTAGTCGAACCTATTCTCGTATTCCAGGAAGAATGGTATTCTCTTAGGCTGACAAATCATTGCATAATTTATGAAGATCGCCACCTGGAATGTCAACTCTATCCGCACGCGCCTCGACCATGTGGTGAACTGGTTGACTGAGCATCCTGTAGACGTGCTGTGCTTACAGGAAACCAAGGTCGTCGATGAGAAATTTCCGAAAGAACCGTTGACCGAGATGGGCTATCAGGTAGCGACTTTTGGGCAACCCAGCTATAACGGGGTGGCAATCTTGAGCCGTGAGCCTTTAAGCGATGTGAATCGAGGGTTTTCGCCTTTATTGGGAGATCAATTTGCTGAGTTTGATGAGCAAAAGCGGGTGATTACAGGCATTATCGACGATCTGCGAGTCGTGAATTTGTATGTTCCCAATGGCGCGTCGGTGGGGAGTGATAAATATCAGTACAAGCTGAAATGGCTGGATGCGTTGCATGAGTATCTCCAGGCCCTGTTGCAGGAACCGAATCATGTGCTGGTGTGTGGAGATTTCAACATTGCCCTGGAAGACGTTGACATCCATGATCCAACCGGGCGGGAAAAGCAAGTGATGGCCACGGATGCGGAACGGGAAGCCTTGCGGGTGGTCTTAAACCTGGGTTTTGCCGATGTGTTTCGTAAATTCACGGCAGAGGGGGGTCACTTTAGCTGGTGGGACTACCGGGCTGGTTCCTTTCGGCGCAATGCTGGGTGGCGAATTGACCACATTTACCTGACCCCTGACCTGTACACGAAAGCGATCGCCTGCACCATTGATAAAACACCGCGATCGCTGGAACAACCTAGCGACCATGTGCCAGTGATTGTTGAACTTTAATTTTTGGGTCTTTTATAGTACAATTGCTCAACTCTGGCAATAAAACCCGCTATAACGATTAAGATAAGATCCCTGTCTCACGCCATTTTGGATTTGCGATTTTGGATTGCAAAAAGTTTTTTAGCGTAAAACTCCAGCGATCTAGTTGACCCATTGACAATTTCTCGCGGTATAACCCTCAATAATCCAAAATCTAAAATCCCAAATCCTCCTGCCCCATTCACTCACAGGAAGACACCGTTGAATACCACGTCTGCTGCCGCTCGTAATCCTTGCCCGGTTTCTCCAGCCGTGACAAAAACCGTGGTTGGGACGGTCAAGGGGCCAGGGGAGAATGGCAATCAGTATGTCTTCATCACCGCAGATAATCGCTATGTCAAGATCGGGGAATTTGTCTATTACGAAGTTCAGGAAGACGACCGGCGCACGGGGAACAACTGGCAAATTTTAGGCAAAATTTCGGCTCGTTGTTTGATTGATCATCTGCCCGATCGCATCTTTGCCGATACAGAAGTCAGCCCGGAGACGATCGCGGCCCTGATTGGGTTCACCGACGAAAAGCCGGAAATTTATGAAGTGACCGTAGATGTGATCGGTTACTTTGACTCGGCTTTGGGGTTCATGAATCCCCGCAAAACACCTGATCCGGGAGCCAAGGTGTATTTGGCTGACGATGCCAGACTGCAGCAAGTCTTGAATAAAAAGCAACCGGGAACGGTGGGGTCGGCTCATATTGGAGCCTTGCTGTTACGGGCAGGAGAAACCGTTCCGATCGCGCTGGATGTGAAGGAACTGGTGAGTACTCACATGGCCATCCTGGCAGGGACGGGTTCCGGGAAATCCTACACGGCGGGAGTGCTGGTGGAAGAACTGTTGTTACCCTATAACCGGGCTGCTGTCCTGATTTTTGATCCGCATGGAGAATATAGCACCTTAACAGAAATGCAGGGCCATCCCGCGTTTCAAGCTGACGATGGATATTCGCCAACGGTGAAGGTACTCACCCCAGAAGACATCCACATTCGCATTTCGTCGCTGGATTACGCGGATATCCTCACCCTGCTGCCGGAGATGAGCGATCGCCAGCAATCGATTCTCAACAAAGCTTACGGTCTGGTCAGAAAGCATCGCCGTGGCGATTACCGCTGGGATGTGCAAGACCTGATTGCAGCGGTTTATGAAGCGGATACCCAGACGGATGAGGAAGGCAACGAAAAAGCGGGGTCGTCGGCTCCGGCCCTGGAATGGAAACTGGAACGGTTGCAGCGATCGCCCTACTTCCACGCATTCAACCATCTCTCTCCCAAAGACCTGTTTGAACCGGGACAGGTGACCGTCTTACAGATGAACGAAATCAGCCAGGAAGAACAGCAAGTCATCTGTGCTGCCGTTTTGCGACAGGCCAACAATGCCCGCATGGATACGCAAAAGGAGCGCATTGGCCCCGATGATGAAAATTATTTACCCTACCCAATCTTTATTCTGCTGGAAGAAGCTCATCGCTTTGCCCCGGCCCATGAACCCTCTCGCTGTAAAGCCGTAATTCGCACGATCCTGAGTGAGGGGCGTAAATTTGGTTTGGGAGTTGGCCTGATTACCCAGCGTCCCGGCAAACTCGATTCCGATGTGCTGTCCCAATGCATGAGTCAGTTCATTATGCGGATTGTCAATCCCGTGGATCAGGAAAGCCTCAAGTATGGGGTGGAAGCAGCAGGGCGAGATTTGCTCAAGGAACTGCCCGCCCTCACCAAAGGTCAGATCATTATTGCTGGAGCCTGTGTCAATACTCCCGTGCTTTGCAAAGTCCGTAAACGCCTGACGCAACACGGAGGCGAAACCCTCAATGCGCCTGAACTGTGGCAGAACTACTTTCAATCCCACCGGGTACGAGAACGGGAAATTCAACAGGCTCCAGTCAGCAGTCGGGGACGATCGCAAACCGTTCGCGGAGTCAGCATTGAGTGATGGTGTGGGTAAAAACGTTTGGCGAAACGTCTCTACTCAAACCACTCTTCTTTGGCTCGCATTTCGCGGAAACGCAGCAGTAATCCCAGGTTGACTTGTTTCGTGAGCCAGTAGAGAACAGTCAGAACAATAAACGAGATGAAAATCACCAGGAGTGGTTTTTTAGCGGTGACATCGTCTAGCGTCACCAGTAGCACATTTCCAGGATCGGTGGCCAGATCCCAACTATTGAAGCGGAGGAAGCGACCCATGTACACTCCGATCGCACACAGGGCATGAGTAATCAGTTCAGACCAGACGACAAACTTGTCTGCCCCGATACGTTTTAAGTAGCTACTCTGGTTCATCACGGAGATGACATAGGCTTGAAAGCCAGCCAGGATTGCAAATAAATGCAAAGGCATGAAAATCAAGACAATAATCCACACTGAGTATCCCATGCGGGTCGCACGGATCAGGTGAATGATGTCGGTCAACAAGTAAGGCGCATTGGGTAAAAACGCGAGAAATACCAAAAATGCCACCCACCAGAGGAGCGATCGCACCTTGGTTCTGCGGCGATAAAGCCAAAAACTGAGCGCCAGCGGAATAAACGCCAAAAATAAATTCCAGATAATCCAGCCGCTATGCCAGCTAAATACTTCCAGCGCGTTTCCAAGAACTTCCCGCATAAAACCCTGTTCCTATTCATCTTTCCTGTCTTAGCACAGGACGCAGCAATTATTGTGCCGCTGGTTGAGTGGGGGCAGCCTCTGGGGAAGGAGCGGCCTGAACTTCTTTAGCCTTGGCCAGGGAAATCTCACTGTT
>JBBIQC010000368.1:0-5406 GCA_037442585.1 Oscillatoriales cyanobacterium bin_317 | reverse complement strand
GTCATGTAGAAGCGGCTCAACAGCAATTAATGCAGCATTATCCAGCCACCACTCCAGTCGCCATCTGCTTTCGTCTGGGTTGGCCTGACGAACAAATTTGGCTGGTTCCTCTCAACCAAATGGCTGCTGTGACCGCCCGAGAAGATTTGATTCGCACGACTCTGTATGTCATTAGTCCAGCGTTAGCTGCCCCGACTGTTCCCCATGCGATCGCCCAGCCAAACTCCAGCACACCGCAGATTGCTCAGGCTCGATCGCGACTCTATAACCCAGAACATAATCATTTGTTCCGTCCTTCCCGTTCATCCTAGCCATGCACGCCTACGTTCTGCTGAAAACGCCAACAGAGCCACTCTTCTTACAAATGACGCATGACCAAACACAAATGACTTTTCCTAAGGAACCAGAGGCAATCTGGAGCTACCTTTAACCCGCTTACACAGCCTCAGTTCTGTTCCCTGGCCATTCCATACAACTTGGTCAAATACCTGATAGAGAATATACAAGCCCCGACCACATTCATTCTCTTGACAAGCTATATTCTCTTCCAAACTGGCAGTGTCGCAACTTTCAGGAGGTTTAAAGCCTGTACCCTGATCGGAGATCACCCACCAGTATTGGTCAGCCACTACCGAAAACCGCACCAGAACCGTTTTATTGGGATCCAACTTATTGCCATGCTTGGCGGCGTTAACCAGAGCTTCTTGAAGTCCAAGACGAACCTCTGAGCGCCACTGAGGGGGAATCTCAGCAAGCAGTAGATCGAGAATCGGAACCAGATAAAGCGTGGAAGCAAAGCTAACTGTGTTCCAACTGCGTTTAGCTGGACGGGATGAGACGGCTATCACTCAGAAAAACCCCGTAGCTTTCAAGTATTTTCAGAATAAAAACTTTAAACCAAAGCTTTGTTTCTTGCATTGGTAAGCCAAACCAATTTTTTTCAGTTAAAACTCTCTGGAAGAGTTAAGTATCAGAGGAACTTCGATATGGATTTCAAAACAGTAAGTTATAGGCGAGCGCGAAACACCCTTTATGATTTTACGGAGGGAGAAAGCCGAATCCACAAGGATTTGCTACCTCTCTTTACTTAAACTATATCAAAGTCGCTCGACAAAACACCAGCTTTGATATGATTTTTCGATTGGTTTACCGGGGCTACATTCTAGATTCAAATTACTGATGGGTATTTATTCTCAACAGTGACGTTCGATACTGCGAAAATCTTTCTCTACCTCTGCCCACAAAGAGCGGTTATGAGGGTCAGTTTGCAACGCTTTCTTTAAATACAGCCTTGCTTTATCCGGTTGGCGATCGCGCACCAGTTGCCGTCCCCATTGTTGATATACGATCGCCTGCCACTGCATGACTTCCAGGTCTTGAGGTAACCGTCGTGCTAACCCTTCCACCAGGGCGATTGCTCTGGGAAATTTTTGAGTTCTCAGCAACTGTTGCAACTGGTGGTAGGAGGTTCTTTTTAGCTCATTGTCCAGCGGGGACAGACTGGGATCAGTTTGAATTTGAACGGCTTTGCGAACCGCTCTGGTCTTCTCTGAAGGGGGTCGGGGTGGTTTAGCAGGTTTAGCGGCTGGAGGCGGCGGGGAACTGGGCCAGGGCGCGGCTTCAGACCCGTTCATCCGGTTCAGCAGGAATTTGTAGGCAGTGGTAATTTCAATGAACTTATCCTGCGATCGCTGATCTCCAGCACTCATGTCTGGGTGGAATTGCCTCGCCAGCCGACGATAAGCGACTTTGATATCGTCCAGAGAAGCGCCTGATCTTAACTCCAACACTCGATAGCAGTCCGCGACGTTCATGCAAAAAGCGATGACAGAAATATAAGAATTCTGCCATCGCCCGGGCTGTTTTGGGTAAATCTCGACCAAAATTAAAGGTTGGTTCCAGATTAGGGGGGTGCCATTAACTTCTGGATCGGGAGCGTCATTCGTCATTGGCCATTAGATTAGCGTGTGTTGACGAATGACAAAGGACAGCCTCAGCTCAGGCTTATTTCCACCAACCTACTGTTGGGTGACGGTTTCAATCACCTGGTCGATTAACCCATATTCTTTGGCCTCTTGAGCCGACATGAAGTAATCGCGATCGGTGTCTTTCTCAATCTTGGACAACGGTTGTCCGGTGCGTTCAGCAAGAATTTCATTCAACTGATGGCGAATTCGCAAAATTTCCTTCGCTTCAATTTCAATGTCCGTGGCCTGTCCCCGGCTACCGCCCAGCGGCTGGTGAATCATAATCCGGGCATGGGGCAGGGCCAATCGCTTACTTTTGCTGCCCGCTGCCAGCAGAAAGGCTCCCATGGAAGCCGCCAAACCCACACAGATGGTAACCACTTCTGACTTGATGTGCTGCATTGTGTCGTAAATCGCCATACCCGCAGTCACAGAGCCACCAGGAGAGTTGATGTACAGGTAAATGGGCTTGGTCTGATCTTCAGAATCAAGGTAGAGCAGATAGGCGACGATCGCGTTGGCAATGCCGTCATCCACTTCTTCAGACAAAAAGATAATCCGCTCCCGAAACAGGCGCTCGTAGATATTGATCCACTGTTCATAAGAGCTACCGGGAAGACGGTAAGGAACGCTGGGAATACCAATAGGCATGGGAAAACTCCTGGAAAGAGGGGATCGGGGGTTGGAGATTGGGAATTGGGGATCGGGGATTAGGGATTAGGGGTTAGGAATTAGGGGTATCAGTAACCGTAGGGTGCTGTTAGCGTTAGCGTAACGCACCGATCCAATGGGAATAACCTCTCGTGTCATTACACCTAATTCCTAATCCCCAATTCCCAATCCCTAATCCCCCTTAAGCCGCTTTAGTCGCTAACTCTTTGGGACTGGCGAGAACGTGATCAATCAAGCCGTAGTCTTTGGCCTCTTGGGGAGTCATGTAGAAGGTGCGATCCATATCTTTGGCAATCTTTTCTACTGACTGGCCTGTGGTTTGAGACAGAATCTCGTGAACCAGATGCCGTTTCGCCAATACTTCCTGGGCATTGATTTGAATATCGGTGGCCTGTCCCTGGGTGCCCACGAGGGGATGGTTGAGGGCAATCATGGCATGGGGCAGACTCCCCCGCTTGCCCTTGGTTCCCGCCGCTAACAGGACAGCAGACATGCCGATCGCCTGTCCCAGACAAATCGTGATGATTTCGGACTTGACGTGCTGCATGGTGTCATAGAGGGACAGTCCAGCATTCACCGACATCATCCCTGCCGATTCGTTGGTCATCCCCATCGCGACCGGATCGCCGTAGGAATTGATGTAGATGTAAATCGGTTTGGTTTGATCCTCAGAATCCAGATAGAGCAGGGCCGAGATCAGGGAGTTGGCCAATCCGTGGGAGAGGGGCTGGTTCAGGAAGATGATTCGTTCCTGGCTGAGGCGCGTGTAGATGTTAATCCACTGCCAGTAGGGACTGCCAGGGATGTTATAGGGAACGCGCATGATTTCATCGACAGACATAAGAGGCAGTCCTGAGAACCATTAAATGAGAGCAGGAACAGGTTTTGGCAAGTCTTTGGTGCTTTCCAAAACTTTGTCAATCAGGCCGTACTCTTTCGCTTGCTGCGGAGTCATATACAGCATGCGATCGGTATCTTTGGCAATCTTTTCGGGAGCTTGCCCGGTGTTTTTCGCCAGGATATCCAGCAGAGCCGCTTTATTTTCCAGCACTTCTTTTGCCCGAATTTGAATATCCGTGGCCTGACCGCGACCCATGCCGATTTTGGGTTGGTTGAGGACGATCGTGGCGTGAGGCAGACTGGCGCGGAAGCCCTTCGTTCCAGAGGACAGAATCAGGGCAGCGGTTCCCATGGCCTGACCGATACAGATGGTGTGAACGGGCGGTTTGATGTAATTAATGGTGTCGCAAATGGCGAAGGCTTCCGTATCCTGACCGATCGCGTCGCCCGTGTACCAGGAGGTTCCGGTAGAGTTGATGTAGAAGTAGATCGGCTTGTCGGGGTCAGAAAACTGGAGATATAACAGTTGAGCAATAATCAGCTTGGTCACATCGACCCCTAGCTGCCGTTTGAAATCGTCCGACGATACGAGCGGCAATCCCAGATAAATAATCCGCTCCTTCAACAAAAGGGACGGCAGGTCTGGAGGGGGAGTGCGGTAAGACGAGTCTCCATAGTATGGAGATTGAACAGCCTGAATCGGTGCCATAGTGTAGGTAGTCTTTGAAACAAGGGCGCTGTTTATCCATAGTAGCGTGTGACTAACGACCAATCACCAGTAACCCATACGGATGACCGATCCCTGGACTGTAACCAGGAGGACGGAATCTGACTGGATACCTTGAAGTTGCCGGATAGTTTTGTGTTCAGGATTGTTTGTTATGAAAGTCGGGTTACAGTTTGCTCTCAGTGATGCCAGTGTGGATGCAACCCAGGCCATCAGCCAGCGGCAATTGTCAGTATCTGTGTCGGCGATCGCGGATGAAATCCCTCGCAGTGTGCCGCTCAACCTTTGCCTGATTCTCGATCACAGTGGTTCCATGTCTGGGCATCCGATGGACATGGTACGGGAAGCCGCTCAACGGTTGATGGATCGGTTGTCTTTGGGCGATCGCATTTCCATCATCGGGTTCAATCACAAAGCGAAGGTGCTGGTATCCAATCAGGAACTGGAAAATCCGATCAGCATTAAGCTGCAAATCGACCAACTGAAAGCCAGTGGGGGTACTGCGATCGACGAAGGTTTGCGCCTGGGCATTGAGGAGTTAGCCAAAGCCAAGCAAGGAACCATTTCGCAAATTTTCCTGCTGACGGATGGGGAAAATGAGCATGGGGACAACGATCGCTGTCTGAAACTGGCTAAACTGGCCGCCGATTACAACCTCACCCTCAGTACGCTGGGCTTTGGCAGTGAGTGGAATCAGGACATTTTAGAAAAAATTGCCGATACTGGACGGGGCACTATGTCCTACATCCAGCAACCGGAAGATGCCGTGGCAGAGTTCGGTCGGATGTTGAGCCGGATGCAAACGGTGGGTCTGACCAATGGCTATCTGTTGCTCTCGCTCATGCCAGGAGCACGATTAGCGGAGATGAAGCCGATCGCCCAAGTGGCTCCCGATGTGATCGAACTGCCTGTGCAACAAGAAGGTACGCAATACTTAGTGCGGTTAGGTGATCTGATGGTAGAGGTGCCCAGAGTGGTGCTGGTGAATCTATACCTGAATCAAATGGCTGTTGGGCAGCAGGCGATCGCCCGCATTCAAGCCCGCTATGATGATCCGGCCTCGCAGCAGGAAGGACTCTCGACCGACTCGCTGACCGTATATGCCGATTATGTCAGCAACTACCAGCCCAATCCCGACCTGCAGGTGCAGCGTCATATCCTGGGTCTGGCCAAATACCGCCAAACTCAAATTGCCGAAAA
>JBBIQC010000367.1:0-5407 GCA_037442585.1 Oscillatoriales cyanobacterium bin_317 | reverse complement strand
GCCCCCTCAATATCGGGTCTGTAGCACGGGTGATGAAAAATATGGGACTCATGCATCTGGTATTGGTCGATCCTCACTGTGATCACCTGGGGGCAGAAGCACGGCAGATGGCAGTTCATGCTGGGGATGTCCTGGAAGCCGCACGGGTGGTTACAACGTTACCAGAAGCCTTACAGGGATGCCGCAAAGCGATCGCCACAACAGGTCGTCCCCGCACCTTAGCCGATCGCCTGGAAACGCCCCGCACTGCCCTACCCTGGCTCCTGGAAGATCACTTAGAGCCAGATAGCGCCGCTCTCATCTTTGGCCCGGAAGACCGGGGGCTGAATAACCAGGAACTGAACCAGGCCCATCGCTTTGTTTACATCCCCTCTAACCCTGTCTATCCGTCTCTTAATTTGGCCCAGGCGGTAGGGATTTGTTGTTATGAGCTTTACCAGATGGGGGGGGATCGGGGATCGGGGATCGGGGATCAGGGATTGGGGATCGGGGATTGGGGATTGGGAGCGACCCCTCCACTCCTCCACTCCTCTCCTCCTCCCCCCCGCTCCCCCTCCTCTCCCCCCGCTCCCCTCGATCAAGTGGAAGCCTTCTACCAGCATCTCGAATCGTTGCTATTGGAAATTGGTTACTTATACCCCCACACCGCGAATAGCCGGATGCAGAAGTTTCGTCGTCTGTTTAACCGGGCCATGCCGGGGGAGGAGGAAATTGCCTTATTGCGAGGGGTGTTAAGTCAGGTATCCTGGGCTGTGAACCGGGGACGATCTCGCCCATAAAACTGCTTTATCCAGGAGTACTTTTGCTAAAGTTTTAAGAATTCCAACGGTTTTTTAACCAACATCGAGATTGGCGGTTGAATAGTTGTGCCTTTGTAGACTTCTGTAGTAAACCAAGTCCAGCCAGAGAACGGTCGTTTTCCGATCAGAGAAACTCCGGCTCTGGACTTGGACAAGGTTTAGGTCTGAGAAGGTACCATTCCTGGACAGATGGGGATGATTTTGGTAACGTTTGCTTTGGATTTTTGATGGAGTGGGTATGGCAGAGTCAGAAGGGTCGTCCCGGAAACGGCAGCAGGGTGGGTTTGGCTTGTTTAAGCCGTCCAAATCTTCCCGGCGATCGCGCAGACGATCTAGTTCCAACGTCACGTCTCTCTCTTCAAGTCCCCAACCTGCTCAACCCTCTCCCTACCCTTCCCGTACCCCGAATCTGCCCACTATTCGAGGGGATGGCTCTCCAACTGTCTTGCCAGAGAAGTCCTCAAATACCCGAAAAAATCCCTCCAGTCCACTTGCCTGGTTGTTTGGTGGCCGCTCCGATCGCAGAAGCAGACGTGCCCAGTCCAAATTAAGCAATTCCTCTCAGGTAGAACTGTTTCAATCCCCGTTATCGAGCGATCGGGGAACTGGTAGCCGCGATCGGTCTACTCCTGCTAGGAGCCGGATGAATCGTACCAGTTCGCCAACTTTGCCAGATGTGACCGCTCTAACCGCTTCTCAAAGGCGCGACAGAGCGACCGAATCTCGATTAAGTAGAGACATCAGACGAGCAAATGGCAAAAGGTTACCCCCTCCAACGTCTAATGGAAATGGGTCGAGAATAGCCAGCCAGAGAGTACCTGCATTACCCGATTCGTCAGCTCAAGAAAGCCCCAGCAGGACTCTAGTTCGCTTTCCTGCTCCAGCATCCCCGTCTGAATTAATGGCCCGTAGAGGTCGACGACGATCGCCCAGAACCCAGTTGCAGGTAGCAGACACAACCCTGATGCCGCAATCGACTAGCTTGCAGCAAACCACGATGTTGCAGGGTCAAGATATTATTAGCAACGGTCAAGCTACCGGACGCAGCAGACGGACAGATAAAAATGTTTTGCGGCAACCCCGATCGCGCAGTATGGCGATCGCCTTATATGTGGCTCGGATGTTGATTTTGAGTATTGGGGTAGGAGTTTTAGCCGGTACCGTACTCTCTGCCTGGAATCCGGGAAATACTCTGTTTTTAGCGGATGCCTCCCGTCAGCCTGCCAAACCTGTAGAATCTCCTGTCGCAGCCGCCCCTGCTGCCCACCCTGCCTCAGCCCCGCTCACACTAACTACGGAAATTGCTCCTTTGAAGGCCAAGTTGCAGACCCTGATTCAGCAATCTCCTGGATTTGCACCGGGTTTGTTTCTGATTGATCTGGATAACTATAACTATCTGGACATCACTGGCTCTGTTGCTTTCCCTGCGGCCAGCATGATTAAAGTACCCATCCTGATTGCCTTTTTCCAGGATGTGGATGCGGGAAAAATTCGGCTGGATGAAAAGCTGACCATGCGGAAGGACATGATTGCCCAGGGTTCTGGGGAGATGCAGTATCTGCAACCGGGTGCTCAATTTACTGCGCTGGAAACGGCCACTCAAATGATCATTGTGAGTGACAATACGGCCACCAATATGTTGATTGCCCGATTGGGCGGAATTGCCGCCCTGAATGAGCGATTCAAATCCTGGGGGCTAACCACTACGACCTTAAAGAATGTACTACCTGACCTGCAGGGCACAAATGTCGCCAGTCCCAATGAGTTAGCCAGCCTAATGGTACGGGTGAGTCAAGGCGAACTGGTGTCGATGCGATCGCGAGATCGGATGTTGAGCATTATGCAGCGCACCGTCAATAACAGTCAGTTACCCCAGGGGTTGGGAGAAGGTGCCACGATCGCGCACAAAACGGGGGATATTGGCACCTTAATTGGTGATGTGGGTCTGGTGGATATGCCCAATGGCAAGCGTTATGCCGCCGCCGTGATGGTGAAGCGGTCATTTAACGACGATCGGGCCTATGAGTTAGTACAAAAAATGTCGAGTGTCATTTATCAACATCTGAATGGCACAGCCAAGGGGGCTTCTGCAATTCCGGCCCCAAGCTTCTCTCCTGCCCCCACTCCCGCAGCCTCTCCCAATGAAGAAGCAGAACAGGGGGTGGAAACCGATGCCCACCACATTCCGGACAGTGAGTTGCCGCCAGACAATTCCCCTGGGGTAGCGGATCCAAGCCAGACCGCCCATCAGTAAGAGGGATTCCCGTGGATGTCGATCGCCGGATGATGCAACGGTGTCTGGAACTGGCACGGCAGGGTTTGGGAAAAACTGCTCCCAATCCGCTGGTCGGTTCAGTCATCATGCGAGATGGGGAAATCGTCGGGGAAGGCTTTCATCCCAAAGCGGGGGAACCCCATGCCGAAGTGTTTGCCTTACGACAGGCGGGCGATCGTGCCCAGGGAGCCACCCTTTACGTCAACCTGGAACCCTGTAACCATTACGGACGTACCCCTCCCTGTTCTGAGGCTATCATTGCTGCCGGAGTTCAGCGCGTTGTAGTCGGTATGATCGATCCCAATCCCCAGGTGGCCGGAACCGGAGTTGCTCGCCTCCGGGAGGCCGGGATTGAGGTGATGGTGGGTGTAGAGGAAGCCGCCTGTCAGGAACTCAATGAAGCCTTTGTGCATCGCATTCTGTATCGACGGCCTTTTGGCATCCTCAAATATGCCATGACCCTGGATGGCAAAATCGCGGCTGTCACTCGTCACAGTGCCTGGGTGACCAGTGAACCTGCCCGTACTGAAGTTCACAAGCTGCGGGCCGCCTGCGATGCCATTATTGTTGGGGGCAATACTCTGCGGCAGGATGATCCGTTACTCACGAGTCGTCAGCCCAATCAAACTCCATTGCGAGTCGTGATGAGTCGATCGCTGGATTTACCCCAGAAAGCCAACGTGTGGAATACGATCGTCGCTTCCACACTGGTCTTCACCCGATCGGGTGTGCGGCCTGAATTTCAACAGCAACTCCGCCAGCAAAGAGTAGAAGTGGTCGAACTGGATCCCCTCACGCCTGCAACAGTGATGGCGAATCTGTACGATCGCGGCTTTCTGACCGTTCTCTGGGAGTGTGGCGGGACACTGGCGGCCAGAGCGATCGTCGATGGTGCCGTGCAAAAAGTTCTCGCTTTCATTGCCCCCAAAATTATCGGTGGCAGTACCGCCCCCTCTCCCGTCGGCGACCTGGGACTGAAGAAAATGACTGATGCTCTGCCTCTGGAGCGAGTCACCTGGCGTTCCGTTGGCCCAGATTTATTAGTAGAAGGCTATCTGAAAACTCATTGAAGACACTGCGATGACGAGAATGCTCAATCTGGCAGATATTCTTGAGTTGGTCATCGGTCGTCGGTGTTGGCCGGAGTCAGCTTAAAGGCTAACAACTCCCCACGGTCGTTGATGATTAAGTGGAGTTTGAAGCCATAATGCCAGCCCACCGGGTTCTTGCCCCAGTGCACGTGCCCTTGAAAAACCTTGTAGGCATGCGCTCGACAGGGATGACACACTTCAATCGGAGTCGAATTAATGAAGGCTATTCTTAGGCAGAAACTTTCTGCCTATCCACCCGTTCAAGGATCTTAGGCAGAAACTTTCTGTTTACGCCTCTGGATTGCGTAGCCGTTCTTCGATGTCTTCTAATGTTTTCAACAACAACCGTTTGGCCTCCAGTTTCCATCCCCATTTTTGTACCCGAAAGGCCAGGATGGTAGCTGGGGCTGCAATCAACAGATCGAGCGGCTGAGTCATCGAAATTCCAAACAGTAACCCTAAACCAGCGATACCCCATAACGGCAGTGCGATCACCTGCCGTTGTTCTTCTACCAGTTTGCCCAGTCCCCCAGTTGGCAATTCGGCCAACAAGGCTTCTTTCACGGTTTTCTGTTCAGCCGCCGTTACAGACAGGCCAATTTTCTGCCGTAACTTTTCGATTTTGCGGGCCTCGGTACTGTACTGGGTCAGTTCATCCTCTGCCATCATTACCAACCGCTCGTACTGTCCCATTCGCTTTAACCCTCAGCCTCGGGAAGTTCGGTAGGAGGATCGCTGGCTTTCTCCAGTGCTTCCTCCGTTTTCAGCTTGTCGAGCTTCAACACCAGCACCCCTAACGGAGGCAGGCAGAGGTCAACGGAATAGGGACGGTTTTGGCAGGCCCAGTCGTCGGTCCACTTCCCGCCCAGATTTCCCATGTTGCTGCCGTTAAACTCACGGGCATCGCTGTTAAAGATTTCCTTGTAGAACCCTTTGAACGGCACACCGACCCGGTAATGGGAATGGGGTTGGGGCGTGAAATTGCAAACGACGATCGCAAAATCTTCGTACTCCTTTGCCCAGCGGATAAACGACACCACGCTATGACGGTTATCGCTGCAATCAATCCACTCAAAGCCGCCCTGACCGCCGCCAAAATCCCAGGTATACAGGGCGGGTTCGCTCCGATACAGGTGGTTGAGTTGACTGAAGAAATACTTGAATTTCTGGTGTGGGTCGTACTGCAGCAGATGCCATTCCAGATCTCCCCAGACGTTCCACTCATTCCATTGCCCCAGCTC
>JBBIQC010000366.1:0-5420 GCA_037442585.1 Oscillatoriales cyanobacterium bin_317 | reverse complement strand
GGTTTGTGCCAGGGTGTGAATTCCAAAATCTCCTGGACTCAGGTGGAAACGGGTTCTGCGATTACCTGGAAGTATCCCAGTTGTGTGCTGGTAGGTGATAACTCGGTTGGGGAGTTTTACTCTGTGGCCCTGACCAACCATTACCAGCAGGCCGATACCGGCACCAAGATGGTGCATATCGGTAAGAACACCCGCAGCACGATCGTCTCCAAGGGGATTTCCGCCGGACGGTCCAAGAACAGCTACCGGGGATTAGTCAAGATTGGCCCTAAAGCCACGGGTGCCCGGAATTATTCCCAGTGCGACTCGATGCTGATTGGCGACAATGCCCAGGCCAACACTTTCCCTTACATTCAAGTGCAGAACAACAGCGGCAAGGTAGAGCACGAAGCCTCCACCTCCAAGATTGGTGAGGATCAGTTGTTTTACTTCCAGCAACGGGGGATTTCCGCTGAAGATGCCGTTTCGATGATGATCAGTGGCTTCTGCCGGGATGTATTTAACCAACTGCCGATGGAATTTGCGGTGGAGGCCGATCGCTTGTTGAGCTTGAAATTGGAGGGCAGCGTGGGATAAATGGATACCGCCAGCATGGGATTAGTTTACGCAGATATTGAATTGGTGCGGGGCGCAGATCTGATCCTGGTACAGGAAGGCTACCTGCCAGAAGATCAGATTAGACGACTGTATGCCCGATCGCTGGTGGATAGCGGAGCCACCATGCTGGCGATTCCAGAGTTTGTGAAAACGCAGCTTGACCTGCGGCAGGTGAATGAAATTGAGGCAGAACTGGCAGATGGCTCCAGCCGGAAGTTGGAAGTCGTTGGCCCAGTAGAAGTCCGCTTTGAAAACCGCCGAACTTTAGTGGAAGCCCTGGTGGTTCCTGATAGTACCCAGGTTTTGTTGGGAGCGATTCCGATGGAAGGGATGGATGTTTTGGTCGATCCCAAACGAGGACGGCTAATTGTCAATCCTGAAAGTCCAGAGGTGGCAAAAGTGTTACTGATGTAGAGGTTATTCTTGACATTTTGATAGTATGCCTAATCCGTTGTTTTCACGCTATAGCCAGGGAGAAAATCGTGTTACTGCAAGTATTCTTGCAGTATTTGAGCGCATTTCTTTTGCATTAGTCGAGCGGATTTTGCAGATTTTATCTGGAGAGACAAACTTACCACTTCTAGAAATCAAGAACCAAATCAGAACTGGTAGAGGAGGCCCAGTTCCAGATGGTGCCATACATGCATCCTTTACCTATTTAGTCGAAACTAAGGTAGTTCAAAATGCACTGAGACAAGACCAATTGAACAAGCATCTAAACTATTTAGTTAATCTACCCGATGTTAGAAATAGAAAGTTGCTTGTTCTAACACCAGATCTTGAAGAGCCTGATGTTATTCAGCATCTAAAATCTGATTCAGTTATTTGGGCAAGTTTTAATGATTTATATGCTGCGATCGCTGACATTACCGCAACTGATGAATCATGGCTAACCTCAAATTTCTCTCCTCCCAGTGAGCAAGAACGGTTTTTGCTGCGGGAATTGGTTCAAATGTTACTGGCTGAGGGCTTAGTTAATAGTGGTCGATCTGATGCAGTTCTGATAGTACCAGCACGATCTGCAATTAAAGACTATCGAAGTTTTTCACTCTATGTTTGTCAAGCAAATCGATCGTTTCAGCCAGTTGAGTACATTGGGTTTTATCACTCCGGCGTAATTGATAAGCATATTGCAAAGGTTATAGGCAAGCCTGTGGAAGAAATTGACTTGACTCAGGAGGTGGTCGAAGAAGCGGATATAGCTCCAGAAATCAAACAAAAGCTGCATCATCTAGCTGACCAATTGAAAAGCCGTAATAGCCCCAGATATGGGGCAAAGTTCAAGGTATTTTCCTTATCTCCACTGAATTCATCAGACACTATTAAACTGGCACAAGACATTAAGAACGATCTTAAAAATGAGGCAGGAAGACCTTATGCTTTTACTCAAAGTCAGCGTTATGTGCCTTTATCAGCATTGAAGAAAGATCCGATGACAACTACAGAATTGCTAAAAGGTTCAGGTGCTTAGGCAATGGCTCAAACTCTCCAATCTAGAAATGTCACTATCCGGGATTTGATCGACCAATTTGGTCTTCAAAAAGTCCAGGATGAGAGCTTTTTTAATGAATGGCGAACCGACTTGCCAGAATTAGCTGATCTAGACAAACAATTCCTCGATAAAATTAAAGCGTCCTTTTTTAACTTATTGGATTATCCTCCTTTTTCAGAAAAAGCAATACAGCTTACGATTCTGTCGCCTCTGCTATTCATTGCTGACTTTTTCCTGCCTCCTTTTCATATCAAAACTGAGCAATCTATTGAAATTATTTCTCAGGATGAAGGAACTATCATTCGCGGTCAACTTGATATTGTTTTGTTAAAGAAGGGATTATGGGCACTGGTCATTGAATCGAAGCAAGCGGATTTTTCAGTTGAGGCAGGTTTGGCACAATTAATTTCTTATCTGTTGGCCAAGGCTGATATCGAGAAGCCAGCCTATGGCATGATTACGAATGGTGCAAGTTTCTTGTTTATCAAAGTGGCTAGAAATCAAGATTTTCTACCACAATATGCAACTTCTAGTCAGTTTGATATTCGTAGACCAACGAATGAGTTGTATGAGGTGCTGAAGATCTTAAAGCATCTTGGTCAGATCTCGTAAGCATTATTGCCTGGTCGAAGAGTTTCGTTTTTTGTTAATGAGTTAGGTGGAAAGAACGGTGATTAGAGCAGACAGTGAAGTGATTTTATCAGTAAGAGATTTAACCGCCGATGTGGATGACACCCAGATTCTGAAGGGGTTGAACCTGGAAGTGAAAGCAGGGGAAATTCACGCGATTATGGGGCGAAATGGCTCTGGGAAAAGTACGTTTTCCAAGATTCTGGCGGGCCATCCAGATTACGCCGTGACCGGTGGAGAAGTGATTTTCCAGGGTCAAAATTTACTGGAACTGGAAGCGGAAGAACGGGCGAAGTCGGGTATCTTTTTGGCGTTCCAATATCCGATCGAAATTCCCGGTGTCAGCAATCTAGATTTTCTGCGAGTGGCTTACAATTCCAAGCGCAAGCATGAAGGACTGGAAGAACTGGATGCCTTTGACTTTGACGAACTGGTAAAAAGCAAACTGGATGTCGTCAAGATGGATCCAGCTTTCCTCAGCCGCAGCGTTAATGAAGGCTTCTCCGGTGGGGAGAAGAAGCGCAATGAAATTCTGCAAATGGCGCTCCTGGAACCCAAACTAGCCATTCTGGATGAAACAGATTCCGGCCTCGATATTGATGCCCTCAAAATTGTCGCCAATGGGGTCAACCAACTGGCCACTCCGGATAATGCCGTGGTGTTGATTACTCACTATCAACGGTTGTTGGACTACATCGTGCCGGATTATGTGCATGTAATGCAGGATGGTCGAATTCTGACCACAGGCGGTAAGGAACTGGCCTTGGAACTGGAAGCCCGTGGGTATGACTGGGTGCGGGAAGAAGTTGAGGTGGTAGCACGATGACCATTCAAGTTTCTACCGTTCCCGAAGTCGGCAATTTAGGTGTGCAAGGAAAGGTCGATCGCGCCGCCTATCTCACCGCTTTGCTGAACCTGCGTCCAGCCCTGACGGAGAATCTGGCGTGGCTGCAGCCGATTCGCGATCGGGCCACTTCCAGAGTTCAGGAACTGGCCATCCCCTCAACCCGTGAGGAAGAGTGGCGATTTACAGATTTGTCTGCTCTCTTGCAGGTGAATTTTGCAATCGCTAATCCTTCACCTGCCGTCCGTCTTGCCGATATTCAACCATTCCTTCTGCCAGAAGCGGCCAATAGCCGATTGGTATTTGTGAATGGGAACTATGCACCTGAATTGTCGGCGATCGCCCATCTCCCTAGCGATCTAGTCGTTACGAATCTGGAAACGGTCAGTCAAGATTCTGCTTTGCGCGATCGGCTGACGGACTATTTAGCGACCCAACCTGGGTTTGAAGAAGTCTTTACCGCCCTCAACACAGCCAGCTTTACAGATGCGGCAGTGATTCTGGTACCCAGAAATCAGGCGATTGCAACTCCCCTACATCTGCTGTTTGTTTCTACCGCTGAAGATGCGGCTCAACTTTCCCAACCCCGCTGTCTGGTGATCGCGGAGTCGAATAGCACCCTGACTTTCATTGAGGACTATGTTTCTCTGGGTCAAGGGGTGTATTTCACTAATCCGGTGACGGAAATCTGGCTGGAAGGTAATGCTCAGATCAATCACACTAGAATTCAGCGGGATCACACAGCCGCTTTTCACATTGGTAAAACGGCAGTGTCTCAAACCCGGGATTCTCGCTACACCTGCACTGCCATCAGTCTAGGGGCAGCCCTCTCCCGGCATAACCTGGAGATTTACCAGACGGGTGAGCAAACCGAAACGACCCTGAGCGGACTGACGATGATTGCGGGAGAGCAGGTCGCCGACACCCACAGCGCGATCGCCTACACCAAACCGCATGGCACCAGCCAACAGATTCACAAATGCATCGTAGATCACCGTGCCCATGCCATCTTTAACGGTAAGGTATTCGTACCAAAAGCGGCCCAACTCACGGATGCCCGCCAACTCAGCAAAAACCTGTTGTTGTCTGCCAAAGCGCGGGTCGATACCAAGCCCCAATTGGAAATTACTGCCGACAACGTGAAATGTACTCACGGCGCTACTGTTAGCCAGTTGGATACGGACGAAGTTTTCTATTTACAAAGCCGTGGCATTGATGCAGACAGCGCTCGTAAGTTGCTCGTGTATGCCTTCGCCTACGAGGTGATCAGCCAAATCTCCCTCCCCTCTTTACAAGATCAATTAACCGCGATCGTCCGCACCCAAAAAGCCCGACAGGACAATTAGGAATTAGAAATTAAGAATTAAGAATTGAAAATTGAAACTTCTGGCCTTCATTCTTAATTTTTAATTCTTAATTCTTAATTCCCCCTCTTCCAATCCCTCCTACCCCCCCTACCGACCATGACCATCGCTACTGAAAAGCCACTCGCTATCAAGGTTCGTGCCGATTTCCCGATCCTGCATCAGGAGATTCATGGTAAGCCCCTGGTGTATCTGGATAATGCCGCCACGTCCCAAAAACCCACTGCTGTTCTGGATGCGATTCAGGACTACTATCGGCAGGACAACTCAAACGTCCACCGGGGAGTGCATACCCTCAGCGCCCGGGCAACGGATGCTTACGAAGGAGCACGAGACAAGGTAGCCGCTTTTGTAAATGCCGCGTACCGTCAGGAAGTTGTATTTACTCGCAATGCCACGGAAGCAATTAATCTGGTGGCCTATAGCTGGGCCATGTCTACCCTGCAACCGGGAGATGAGATTATCCTGACGGTGTTTGAGCACCACAGTAATC
>JBBIQC010000365.1:277-5444 GCA_037442585.1 Oscillatoriales cyanobacterium bin_317 | reverse complement strand
TTTGCAGCTTATCCTGTAAGGTAAGTTGTCCGGTGGTGAAAAAAGCTTTCAGACCATGAAAGGGGGCACCCAGGAGAAATCGGAAATCTAACTGGCCCAGTTCGCCCCCCCGATTTACGAAGGTATGGACATGCTCTTTAGGGAGTAAATACTCAAACGCGCCCACCTTTTTCAATAAGGCAAACAGGTTGTAGTAGTTGTTGAAGAACACATGCAGCCCCATCTCAATATGGTTGCCGTCTGCATCCACCCAACTGCCAACCTTCCCACCGACGAACGATCGCGCTTCAAAGATTTCTACCTCGTGTCCGGCATCGGCCAATTCGACAGCCGCCGCCAATCCCGCTAAACCTGCACCAACGATCGCAACTCGCATCTTGTTCCCTCTTTCAATCTGAGGCTAGGGTTACAGTCTACTCAGATTGCTTCACATATTTTAATGGAACGATGAACCCCGCAGCGATCGCCGATCAAGAGTTTTTCTAACTCCCCGCCACCCTGGATCCAATGGCCCATTTTGAGTTACTTTAAATCCGGTTTAGCTTAATAAACTGTAACTATCAGTGGACGTTCACCCAAGCAGGACAACAATCATGACTGAACAGAATGGATTTGTGTCTTTAGTGGGCCTCACCATTAGTGGTTTGGCGGTCGTCCTTAGCTTTGCTGTCCCTACTGCGATCGCCCGATTCAACCAACCCGATCCCACCCCAAACCGTCCTCCTGAACAGGCTCAACCTAAGCATTCAAGCACCTTAATCCACCAAACCATGAAACCTACAGTTCATCATTAGAGGCCAAACGCCTGATAGCATGGCTTTAGGTGTTTTTGTTACAAACCAAGCCCCATGACTGAGCCTGATCCGCACAGCCTGAAATGGACTCCTGAAGCAAAAGCCAAGTTCAAAAATATCCCTTTCTTTGCCAGAACTCAGGCCCGGGAACGGATTGAGCATCTGGCACGGGAAGCGGATCTGGATACGGTAACTGCTGAAATCGTGGAGCAGGCAAGGCTGGAATTTGGTCAATAATCGTTTAAATCTCTAGCCAATCAAAAATCTGCTCTAGTTCTTCCAGAGAAACCAGGCCATACTGCCACAGGATCATTGGCAGTGGGCCGGGATCTTGTTCACTATGGCGGAGGGCAATCGCGATCGACGTGGCAGAAAGGTCTAGCTCTTCCTGCAAGAAGGTAATGAGTTGAGTGGTGTTGCGGTTAGATTCCACGATCTCTGCAAGAACTCTTATGTCATTCCGTTAAACCACAACCTTCCAAAATTGGCTCTAAAGTTTGGTTACGTATTCTTACAGATTTTTATAAATTGAATAGATTTAGAGTGATTAAAGCGGTATGACGAATAGACAACTCTATATATAGAGTCACATTAGGGCTGTAAATATTTATCAATCAAGATTTATTGATATTGGGAATGATTACCGTTTTTTACGAGGCATGACCCCGCTGAGTTTCAAGACATCCGCAAAGGTAGAACAATAGGTCGGCATACCAAAGGAAGCAGGGGTAATGGGATTTTGGTGGATAAAATGCCGATACTTCATAGCAAACCGATCCCATGCCTCTACTTTAATTCTCAGAATGGCAAAAATCAGATCGAGTAAGCGTTGGGTCAGGGGAATGCGGAAATAGATCGGCTTATTGAGATAAGCACAGGCTTCCTCGATCGCCTGGTCTGCGGTGATCGCCGGGTTCCCTAATACCAGTTCATGCGGCTCATCCTCTAGCAGGGGATGCTCCAGAAAATACCAGACCAATTGGGCAATGTCCTTAGCATGAATGTAATGGAAACTGCCATCAATACTAAAAAAGCGCAGCAGATTAATCCACTTAGATTCCTTGGCAATGCCTTCCGAAATATGAGAATAAGGCTTTTGTGCGTCACCCCCCAGCAGCAAAGTGGGGAATAGGGTAACAATCTTGGGCGCGATCGCCAATTTACTGAGTTGGCGAAAACAGACATATTTAGAGCGCACATAATCTGTGCCGATATCTCCGGCCTCTTTCAGGAGTTGATTCTGACGATCCAGGATGCTGGCTGTAGAGAAGTAGAAGACCTGTTCACACACCTCTGGATCCAACAGATTCAACAGGCGAATGGTTTTCACTACGTTGACATCAAAGACCTCCTGCGGCCCACCCCAAGCCGTCGCTGCCAAAATTGCGCAATCCATTGTCTTCAGGAGATCGCTGAACTGCTCAATCTCCCGCATATCTCCCTGCAAGACAGTAATACCCGGACGAGCTTCGTAGTCAATTCTCAGCTTGCCTGGGTTCCTGACCAGCAGAAACAAATCATGATTCGTTTCTTGAATGAGCGTTTCGACCAGGTAGTGGCCAACACAGCCACTGGCACCAGTCACGAAAATCCGTTTGGATGTCATCGGGAACTTAGGATGGATAGCAAGTTTTGGGTTTCAGTTTGGATTTATAGGATGGGATCTGAGTTAAGAGGTATCGGATTTTATGCCTTCTCCCCTCTTCAGTATCCGACATCTTATACCAACCACATTAACCTTGATCCGTGACATCAATGCCAAACCCTAGGCGAGAATCAATTGATTCACATGCTTGGCCGTCTCAAAGAAAAAGGCTGCATTCTCTTCGGGGGTGTTTGGCAGAATACCATGTCCCAGATTCAAAATGTGTTTCGATCGGCCTGCTTTGCGGATCGTATCCAGGATGCGATCGCGAATGAACTCTTTAGAACCGAACAGCGCACAGGGATCCACATTGCCTTGTACTCCGATATTGGCTCCCAGGCGTTGACGGGCTTCGGCCATATCTACGGTCCAGTCCACGCTGACAATATCCACACCGGACTTGCCCATCCGCTCCAGCACCCCGGCACTGCCACTGATGTACAGGATCAATGGAGTATCAGGATGAGTTTCCTTCACCTGTTGCACAATCCGTTGCTGGTAAGGCAGGGCGAAGGTGTCGTAGTCTTGAGGACTGAGTTGACCTGCCCAGGAGTCAAACATTTGCACCACCTGAGCACCGGAATCAATCTGGTAGCGAACATAAGTGGCGATCGCATCAGCCAGCTTACCCAGGAACTCGTGCAACATGGCTGGCTGATTGAACGCCATGCTTTTGATGACGGTATAATCTTTGGAACTTTTGCCCTCGATTGCGTAAGCAGCCAGCGTCCAGGGAGCACCGACAAAGCCCAAGACAGTTGCCTGATTCCCGACTTCCTGCCGCAAGGCTTGCAGAATCTGGCGGATAAAGGGCAGGGACTCTTCTGGATCAAAGGGTCGTAACTGACGAATTTGTTCCAGAGATCGAATAGGCGGATCAATAATGGGTCCCCGACTTTCCACGATGTCGAAGGGAATGCCCAATCCTGGCAGGGGGGTAAGAATATCGGAAAACAGAATCACACCATCGGGTTGAAATGCCCGGAATGGTTGCAGAGAGATTTCGATCGCCAGTTCTGGCTTCTCTGAGCGATCCCGGAAAGACGGGTAGCGATCGCGCAAGTCCCGGTAGACTTTCATGTAGCGGCCAGCTTGACGCATCATCCACACAGGCGGGCGCTCCAAAATTTCACCCCGAGCCGCTCTTAACAGGTAAGGAACCTGGGTTGACCCAGTCATTTACGTATCTATCCTAGTTCGTTAGGTGCATTCGTTAGCTTACCATCCCAGGATTACCTTTAACCCAGAAGTCGGAGTTTTGCGCTACTTTTCTCATGCTGGGGTGCTCCTCCTGAAAAACTCCAACTTCTAGAGTTAAACCTTGTCCAAGTCCAGAACCGTCGTTTCTCTGATCGGAAAACGACCGTTCTCTAGCTGGACTTGGTTTAGCTCAGAGAAAACGTACATTCCAGGATCAACCGCTGATTCTCCAGGGAGTAGGGCTGCACCGCTAAGGCTTGTTGGAAGGCTTGAATCGCTGCCTTGTAATTACCCAGGGCCATGTGGCACAGTCCCAAACCGTGTAAAGCGCCAAAATGAATGGAATTCAGCCGGATCACCGCTTCACAATCGGCGATCGCCTCCAGATAACGGCCCTGAATGTAGTGCAGGACGGCCCGTCGGTTCCAGGCTTCGGCAAAGTCGGGATGTTTCACCAGCAAGGTATTTAAGATGTCTTCAGCCTTGTTAAAGTCTCGTAGCTCTAATAAGATTTGCGCTCGACGGAGGGTTTCTAACCCCACCAACCCCTTTTGCTCAAACCACATCCGCCATAATTCGCGAGTGGCACGATCGCGAACAACCTCGTCGGCATTCTTTAAGTCATCGAGCAATACGGAAACAGTTGACTCGTTCATAGCATTATTCAGGAAATCCATCGTTGCCTGGAGACAGTTGACTCTGTTATGGGGATAATTTCAGCCTCTAAATTATTTTGTAACGGCTATCCCCTCACAGTCAGTTAATTCACAGACTCTTGCTCAATCCACCGCAGATTTACGGTTAACTTTGTAGAGACTTCATAAACCTAAGTTGTGAGTTTTAAACCTTGTCCAAGTCCAGAACCGTAGTTTCTCTGATCGGAAAACTCCAGTTCTCTAGCTGGACTTGGTTTAAGTTAATTCTTCATTGAGAACTTTAAATTCAGAACTTAAAGCTTTCCCTTTGGGGATAGCGCTGCAACCAATCATCAATATTTGAGAGAACCGTTTGGGGAATTTCCCAGGGGAAAAGATGGGCCGTATTCGGGTAGCAGTGCCATGCGGCATTGGGGAGCAAGTGAGCCGTTTCCTGACTGGAGGCGGCGGTAATGTGACGATCGCATTCTCCCGCCAGTACCAGACAGGGACATTGGATTTTCCCCAGATCAGGTAGACGATTGTACCCTTGCCGAATCGCTTTAAACAGGGCACGAGTCGCCAAGCGTGAGGTTTGTAAGTAAGCAGGCATGGCCGCTTCCGCTAAATACTGGTACGTTTCTGGAGTATGTTGTTGCACCAGATAGCGGTAAAGCGATCGTTTGCCAAACTGATCAATATTCCATTGCCAACCGGGACTGAGGCGATTGATCACTGAAGCTAACCCGGTGTAGAAATTATCCTGCCAGCTAATCGGCGGATGGTTCCCCCAGGGACGGGCAGACGTGGCCACCAGGATCAGACCGCTGACTCGTTCGGGGAATCGCAACGCCATCTCGATCGCCAAAATTCCCCCCAGCGACCACCCCAAA
>JBBIQC010000365.1:0-265 GCA_037442585.1 Oscillatoriales cyanobacterium bin_317 | reverse complement strand
TGATCCAGTAACGCCCTCAGATCCACCAGATGATCAAGCATCTCAAACTCTGCCGTCGTCTGACTACCGCCATACCCCCGCAGATCCGGCGCGATCGTCTGAAACCGTTGCGATAAATGTCGGGTAAATACAGCAAGGCTCTGCCCAGAACCAGGATGACCATGCAGACAGAGAATCGGAAATCCCTGTCCCTGAGTCATTACATTTAGCGCGATCGCAGACGAAGCAACTTGAGCCACAAACCATCCTGCCCTGAAATCCCTAC
>JBBIQC010000364.1:0-5454 GCA_037442585.1 Oscillatoriales cyanobacterium bin_317 | reverse complement strand
TCGCTGGCTCACAGGTCACTTGTATGGTGGCAATCAGGAAACTCGGATTGCTCAAGAAGTGGTGCTGGGGATCGGCGGAGTACGGGCATTACAGGCATTGGGCATCGAACCCGGACTGTATCACCTCAATGAAGGTCATGCCGCTTTTTGTTTGCTGGAAGTCGCTCGATTAGAAATTCAGAAAACGGGCCAATCTTTCTATGACATTGAGGCAGCGGTGCGCGATCGTTGTGTCTTCACCACTCACACTCCCGTCCCCGCAGGCCATGATGTCTTTTCTGCCGACTTAATGGATTCCTTCTTTGCCCACTATTGGCCGCAGATGGGGCTATCACGGGAACAGTTTTTGGCGCTCGGAGCACGTCGCCTGGGGGATCCCTGGGAACCGTTTGGGATGACGGTGCTGGCTCTCCGGTTGTGCCGCGCAGCGAATGGAGTCAGCGAATTACATGGCCAGGTTTCCCGCCAGATGTGGCATGTCTTGTATCCCGATAAGTCAGCAGCGAACGTCCCCATTGGTTATGTGACAAATGGGGTACATGCCTCCACCTGGACAGCCGCTCTGTTAAGTGACTTGTATGCTCAATATCTGGATGAGGATTGGTCGGCGAAAGTCAGCGATCCCGCTCTCTGGGAAAAGGTTGATCAAATTCCCGATCAGGAATTGTGGTGGCGACATCAGGTGCTCAAGGAACGGTTGATTGCCCATGCCCGGTTCAAAATTAAGCAGGCTCGGCAAAATCGGGGTGAAAGGCCGGAATGGATTGCCGCCAGCGATCGCATTCTCGATCCAAATCTTCTGACGATCGGGTTTGCCCGTCGCTTCAGTCCTTATAAACGGGGCGATTTGTTGATGCGGGATGCAGAGCGTGCCCTGAAAATTTTTGGTAATCCCGATCGCCCCGTGCAGATCATCTTTTCTGGAAAAGCCCATCCCGCTGATGAAGAAGGCAAGCGGATTATTCAACGGTTGATGGAATGGTGTAAACAACCAGAAGTCGTCAATCGGGTCGCCTTTATTGAAGACTACGATATGTACACCGCTCGTAAACTGGTGCAAGGCGTTGACATCTGGTTGAACAATCCTCGTCGTCCTCTGGAAGCGTCTGGCACCAGTGGGCAAAAGGTTTGCTTTAATGGTGGGATTAACTGCAGTGTCTTGGATGGCTGGTGGTGCGAAGGCTATCAAACGGATGCTCAGGGGAAAGGGATCAATGGCTGGGCGATCGGAGAAGATGCCCATACCAGCAATCAGGAATTGCAAGACAAAATCGATTCCGATTCTCTGTATCAACTTCTGGAAGAGGAAATTGTTCCCCTGTATTACGACCAGGACAGGGCAGGGGTGCCTCACCGCTGGATCGCCATGATGAAAGCCTCGATCAAAACTAATGCTCCAGCTTTCAATACTCACCGGATGATTGCAGATTACGTCACTCGCATCTATGCGCCCGGTAGCAAGCTGGATGTTGGACGTAGTTTTGCCGAAGTACCCCTGTAAGGGGACGGGGATGGTAGATAGTGGATAGTAGATAGTTTTCTCTGTCCACTGTTCACTATCTACGATCACTCTGATGGTTGTTTGGGAAGCTGATTTTTATCGCCGTCCACTTAAGGATGAATCGGGCCATCCTTTGTGGGAACTGGTGATTTGCGATGCAACGGATACTTTTCGATATTCCGCGTTTTGCCCTCAAGCTGAGGCTAGTGCTGGTTGGCTGGCAGATCAATTGGGGCAACTGTTTGCCACTGGGCAACCTCAACCGACCTGGATCAAAACCTTCCGTCCAGCAACGTTGAGCTTGCTAGAAGCAGCCAGCCAGACCTTGGGAATCTCAGTGGAAGGCACCCGATCGACTCCCGCGCTGAAGCAGTATTTAAAGGAATTAGCTGAACAATACCCTGCCTTACCGGGCTACACCGGGCAATCCTATAACCCGATTGCCCTCGATCGCCCACCTCCACTGCCCCTCACTGAAACGTTATTGGGCCAACAATGGCGCTTTGCCTCTCTCCCTGCTGCCGATCTGGTGGATACCTTTACTGATCGCATGATTCCAGTCCTAAACATGCCTGAACCACTGTTACCCCTCAACCTGGGACTGGCTTCCACAACCCTAATTCCCGGAGTGGTGATCGATGGTGGCAGAAAATCATTGCCCCTTGCTCGCTGGATTCAAGAGGTACATCCAGTTTCCCTGAATTATGCGGCAGGCGCACCGGATGGCTTGATTTTGGAAGCGGGACTCGTCGATCGCTGGATTATCGCCACCTTTGAGGATCCGGAGGTTGCCACTGCCGCCGTTGAGTATGAGCGTCGCAAACAAGCGAGTCAAGGGCTGCACTTTCTCCTCATTCAACCCGATGATTCAGGTATGACCTACACTGGTTTTTGGCTATTGAAGAGTGATGACGGAACCATAGGTGTTTAAGGTGTAAGGAGATTTCTGAGAAAGATATTACCCTTGTACGGGCGTAGCATTCGGCAGATAGCCTCTGGAACATTGCGAAAATCGTTACCCGAATGCCACGCCCCTACGATTGGGGGGTATCAACTTTTCTAGAAATCGCCTAAGTTCTCAAGTTTGAGTTCTCAATTCAGAGTTAACTCAAAACTTAAAACTCAAAACTTTCCCCTACTTCAGCCGTGACTTTTGTGCAGATTGAAAGAGAATGTCCGGTTCTTCCAGGGACGCATAATCCATGAAAGTATCGGTACGGGAGCGGGAAGTGGTGAAGCGGGTTAACACCTCCGGATGAATCGGGCTAATAGTACGAGCGATGGCGCTAGTGAAAAAGCTGAATTCGAGACTGCCCATCCGCAGGCGATCGCCATCTTTCAAGCGCTGGCGTTGGCGAATCCGGACTCCATTCACAAACGTGCCATTCATGCTGTTGAGATCGATGAGATAGAATCCTTCTTTGGGAACATAAAGAATGACTGCATGGCGACGGGAGAGAGCACGATCGCGCAAAGGTAAGGCCGCTTCCCGGTTACGGCCGATCGTCCATACCCGTTGCGATTGAAATAAGGCTTGAGATTCTCGACCCAGCAAATTGGTAATGATATAGACTAGCCCACCCTGGATTACGCCCTGAATATAATAGTTCGGGCGGTAATCAACCCCTTGGCGTGGAGGGGAATCTAGAGTCTCAGCTTCTTCCTCTATGACGACTGTGGATGCTTTAGCCAGAGCAACTTCTTCGCTGTCGTCGGTACTCGCAGACCGGCGATCGGGCTGAATCATGCCTCTTGCGACTGGAGAGCCATTGATCAATGATTGACCAGTCAATGGTATGAAAACCTGATCGGAGCTTGATTCTGAGTGCATTCTGGTAACTCCCAGGACGTTCACGGGTGTGTCTAAGCCTCAAGCGTACCCCGCTGCCACCATCTATAAACAGGGCTTGTGTCACCTTTTAAACCTGCAACCAGAATCCTTTAGATAAGGAAAAAGCCTTCGCTCAGCCCTCAACCCATTCTCCCAAATCCGAACTCCACAATGGCCTCTCTCACCCCTTCCCCTTCCCCACCTCCCCAGTCTCGATGGGATGCGATCATCATTGGCAGCGGCATCGGTGGCCTGGTCGCTGGGGCTTTGCTGGCTCGCTATGGAAAACAGGTGATAGTCTGCGAAAGTCATAGCATTCCTGGAGGAGCCGCCCACAGCTTTACTCGCCAGGGATTCCATTTCGATTCTGGCCCCTCGTTCTATTGCGGATTGAGCGATCCGACCTCCTTAAATCCCCTACGGCAGGTGCTGGATGTGCTGGAAGAAAGCGTTCCTGCCACTCCCTACGACCCGCTTGGTCACTATCACTTCCCTGAAGCCACAATTCCCATCTACGGCAACTTAGAACGCTATCGATCGGCTGTGGCTCAACTGACACCTCAAGGAGCCGCTGAATTAAAACGGTTAGAACAACGGCTACTGGGCCTGTACGACGCATTAAAGGAAATTCCCACGATCGCCTTGCGAGCCGACCTCTCGTTAATTCCTCTGCTGCTGACCCGCTACTTCCCAGCTCTGCTCAAACTGCTGCCCCAACTTCCCAAAATTCAATCCTCGGTGGGTGATTTGATGCGAGATGTGCAGGATCCCTGGGTCAGGCAGCTCATGGATCTGGAATGCTTCCTGCTCTCTGGTTTGAAGGCCGATGGCACCATTGCTCCAGAAATGGCCTTTATGTTAGGTGAGCGATCGCGCTCCGTAATTGATTATCCCGTGGGCGGGAGTGGTGCGATCGTGCAAGCATTGGTTCGAGGTTTCAAGAAATGGGGTGGTAGCCTGCGGTTGAATGCCCATGTGGAGCAAATCCTGGTGGAATCTGGAACCGTTGCGGGAGTCCGCTTTCGCAATGGTGAGATGCTGCGTGCCCCGATCGTCATTTCCAATGCTACTGTCTGGGATACTTATACCCAGTTGCTGAAACCATCCGATTTACCCGCCGCCTATCGATCGACAGCCTTGCAAACTCCTGCTGTAGACAGCTTCATGCATCTTCATCTGGGAATTCGAGCCAACGGATTGGCGGGACTGACCGGGCATCATGTGGTTGTCCATGATTCTGGCCAGGACATCACTGCACCGGGTAATACCTGTATGATTTCCATTCCCTCCGTTTGGGATGCCAATCTGGCTCCGGCCAATCATCACGTTGTTCATGCTTACACTCTGGAACCCTTTGCAGGTTGGCAACGGGATGATACTTACGAGACTCGCAAACGGCAAAAAGCAGAGCCGCTATTCTCTGCTTTAGAACGAGTGATTCCCGATATCCGCGATCGAGTCGTTCTAGAACTGATTGGCACTCCTCTCACCCATGCCTACTACCTACGCCGTTATCAGGGCACTTATGGGCCTGCGATCGCGGCTGGCAAAGGAATGTTTCCCAGTTGTCATACTCCCATTTCTGGTCTGTACCGAGTCGGTGACAGTACCCTGCCCGGAATTGGTGTTCCGGCAGTGGCGGCTTCTGGCATTTTGTGTGCAAATTCCTTGAGGTAGAGGGAGTAGGGAGTGGGAATGGTTAACTTCTTAACAGACTACCCTGGTGAACTGGCTGCTCTAAGTGCCGCGTTGATCTGGGCTATTGCTTCTGTAATCTACACCGGAGTAGGACGGCAGTTGTCGCCACTGGTGTTGAATCTGGTCAAAGGCTTGATTGCGATCGTCCTGCTCATTGCCACCTTGCTGCTGACGGGTAATCTGTTTCCTTCTGTAAATTCTCGTTCCCTTGCCCTGCTGCTGCTCAGTGGTGCCGTTGGCATTGGCTTCGGAGACACAGCTTACTTCGGAGCACTCAACTGCATTGGCCCGCGACGAACTCTGGTGCTTGAATCTTTGTCTCCACCGTTGGCTGCTGTCTTAGCCTTGATTTTTCTGCAAGAACAACTGCCGTCTGCCGGTTGGGTGGGAATTGTACTGACCGTGTTGGGTGTAAACTGGGTGG
>JBBIQC010000363.1:0-5463 GCA_037442585.1 Oscillatoriales cyanobacterium bin_317 | reverse complement strand
CACGCTCTATCCCTGATTCAGTCTGCCTTCTAGCCTCGCTGTCACCCCCTGAGCTTTCAACCTCAATTGTTCCCTGATGCGCTTCAATCAAACTCTTAGCCAGGAATAAGCCTAAGCCCCATCCTTTTTGCTCCCCAGCAGTTATGGTTCGACGAAATTGTTGAAAGAGAACAGACTGTGCTTCTGGAGAAATTGGTTCACCTTCGTTATGGATGGTGATGCTGATTGTCGTTGCAGTGTGTTGCAGTGTATCGAGCAGATCGAGCGCACCGAGCATTCTGGCGGTGACATCAAAGTGGGTATCCCCTCGTTCAAATCGGCGTAGAACCAGTTGTGTGCCCATTCTCACAACATTCAGGGGATTTTTCAGGTCGTGGGTCAGAGTCACCATAAACAACTCTTGAATCTCGCTCAACGTCTGTGAGAACTGCGTCGCAGCATCATTGACCGCTTGCTCAATGGAACTGAGGATAATCTCTTGTTCCCGTATGGTTAACGGCACTTCTTCCTCCAGAACCTGAAAGACCACCTGGCGGAGAATGTGATACTCAAAGATCAGTTGAGTAATCGAGTAGTCAGCATATCCTGCGCGTTCGCGCCCATGCTGTCTGCCAATGCGATCGCTTTCTACTTTATCGGTGTTGATGCGGGTAGGCGTGCGTTCAATGGTCGTTCATAGTTCAGTGACGAGGAAGTTTAAGTACTGCGGCAGTGAATTTTGCAAGATCAGCGAGTCGTGATGCATAGAGGCACTGATTTCATCCCGTGCCCACTCCTCCCACAAGCGTATAATTCGATCAACATTTTGCTGAAGACGTTCAGACGCTGGATTAGCCATTAGGTTTGCCTTTTACTCCCCTGCCTAAGTGAAAGTATATGCAGGTTTTAGGTGAAGTGGGGTTGAGTTAGACTTCACAAGACAGCTACCTCTCCGCAACTTGATTCAATTCTTGCACCCATCCCTTAAAACATGCCTCTCGTTCAGATTCCCAATACTCCAGTTTCAGGAGATGTTCGCACAACCGAATGAGATAGCTGAAAATCGCCCGCTTGTCGCTTTTCCCCAAGCTCTCAATCTCCTCAATTAAGTTTTCCCAGTCAATCTGACTGAACTCTTGCGCTTTCAACTGGGCAACGGTTTGACCTAACCAAAGCTGGTAGTCAGTGTCATATAACGACGAGATTTCTACTCTGGCTTCGGATTGCATGACCAAATGCCTCCATTGATGCCTTAAAGAAGAGGGTATTAACTACTGGTTTCGCCTGAAGGATGAGCCACGCCGATCGCCTCTTTCTGTCGAGGAAATCGCTCCATTAAAGCTCTCACCTGTTCGGCATGGTAAGAACTGCGGGTCAGGGGAGAGGCCACGACTTGCAGAAACCCCAGGGATTCGCCGTAGGTTTGCCATGCATCGAATTGTTCGGGAGCGATGAAATCCTGCACTCCTAAATGCTTTTGGGTAGGTTGCAGATATTGGCCGATCGTCAAGATATCGCAGTTCACAGCCCGCAGGTCTTGCATGGTCTGTTTCACTTCCTCATCGGATTCGCCCAGACCAACCATGATGCCGCTCTTGGTGTAAATCCAGGGGGCCAGTTCATGGGTTTTTTGCAGCAGTTCCAGCGATCGCCCGTAATCTCCCTGAGGCCGCACCCGACGATAGAGACGAGGAATGGTTTCCGTGTTGTGATTCAGGACTTCGGGATTGGCTTGCAGAATGATTGCTAAGGCATCCCAATTGCCGCACAAATCTGGAATCAGGACCTCGATCGTCGTTCCGGGAGAAGCAGTCCGAATCGCCCGAATGCAGCGATCGAACTGTCCGGCACCGCCATCGGGTAAATCATCCCGGTTCACGGAGGTGACGACAACGTGGTTGAGATGCATCCGGCGGACGGCTTCCGCTAAGCGATCGGGTTCTGTCGGATCGAGCGGTTGGGGCTTCTTCTCAAAGTCAATATCACAGTAAGGGCAGGCGCGAGTACAGGCTGGCCCCATGATCAAGAATGTGGCGGTGCCGTTGTTAAAACACTCACCAATATTGGGACAGGATGCCTCTTCACAGACGGTGTTCAGCTTCAGATCCCGCAAAATGTCCTTGACTTTGCCCACACGCTCCCACTGGGGAGCTTTAACCCGTAACCACTCTGGCTTAACCACCACGTTTGCTGCTGGATGAACGACTATTGTTTAGTGTATGAGAATTGATCGAACTTCAGGGAGATTGCAGGGAAAAGCAAAGGCGATTTGATTAAAAGTAATGGATCAAACCTGGTCGATTTGAGATCAAGGCCTATTATTCTACACATACCTCTATTGATCGCCAGCTATGAAATGGGAATTTGGTCGTCGCAGTAGCAACGTTGAAGATCGGCGGGGAATGCCAGCAGGGCCAGTGGTGGGCGGCGGGATTGGTGCGATTCTGCTGGCGATCGTCGTGACGCTGCTGGGAGGTGACCCATCGGCTATTTTGAATCAGGCTCCCCCAACGACCAGTAACCGCCCGACCACCCAGGCTCCTGCTCCACCTGCCAATGACCAAATGGCCAACTTTGTTTCAGTGGTACTGGCGGATACCGAAGATACCTGGAGTGCTCTGTTTCGGCAAATGGGCCGTACTTACCGGGATCCGAAGCTCGTACTATTCTCCGGATCCACCCAGTCGGCTTGCGGCTATGCAAAGTCAGCCATGGGACCGTTTTACTGTCCCTTAGACCAGAAGGTGTATATCGATTTGTCCTTTTATCGGGATCTGAAGTATAAGCACAATGCCCCAGGAGACTTTGCCCAGGCGTATGTGATTGCTCATGAAGTCGGTCATCATGTTCAAAATTTATTGGGTATTTCAGGAAAGGTGCAATCTTTGCAACGGCGGGTGAGCCAGGAACAGGCCAATCAGCTATCGGTGATGCTGGAGTTACAGGCGGATTGCTTTGCCGGAGTTTGGGGCTACCATGCCGATCGCTCCCGCCAGATCCTGGAACAGGGGGATGTGGAAGAAGCGCTGAATGCGGCCAGCAGTATTGGGGACGATCGCTTGCAACAGAAAGCCAGGGGATACGTAGTTCCAGAATCCTTTACCCACGGCAGTTCTGCCCAACGGGTACGCTGGTTTAAGCGGGGCATGCAGACGGGTGACATTAACCAGTGCAACACCTTTGAAGCCCGCAATCTCTAATCGGCCCTAATCTGAATCAGCCACCATGGGAATGTGATACTCTGGGTTAGTATTATTGATGTAACGGGATGTAGCGCAGCTTGGTAGCGCACTTCGTTCGGGACGAAGGGGCCGCTGGTTCGAATCCAGTCATCCCGATTCTTCTAAAACCTACTACGGACGCGCCTTGTGCCCGACGCATCAACCTTTTGATGACCTTAACTTATTGTCAATAAGAGGGGGAAGGTTGGGCACTTTTGGGCGCTTTTAGGTGTCCAAGTGGTAGAAATTTGGTAGAAAATCATGAGTCGAATTGTAACCCCAGTTGCACCCTTTGCAACCTTAACCAACGGAACGGGACAACATCTTGTCAAGGTAGAAAATGACAAGGGTAGCCTGCGATTGCGTTTTAGTTATGGGGGGAAGCGCTATGCCATGGCTGTGGGCCTCCCCGATTCCAAGGTGAATCGCGTTGTGGCGCAGCAGAAGGCGACCCAGATTGAACTGGATATTGCCTCCGGGAATTTTGATCCTACGTTGAAGAAGTACAAGCCTCCAAAAACTGCCACTCAGAAGCCCGATCAAACGGCGGTTGCTGGATTGTTTGAGAAATTTACAGAAGTCCAAGCTAAGGCTAAAGGACTGCGTGTCGGTAGCTTGTGTCGTTACACAGCAACCCTGCGTCATTTGGAAGCATTTTTCCCAAATAAATCAGCCGATGCGATCGATGATAATTGTGCCAAGGCGTTTGCTGAATACTTGCAAAAACAGGTTTCTGAACGAACTGCAAAGGATTATCTCATCCTGGTTCAATCCTGTTGGAATTGGGCAAGCCAGACATTGGAGCAGAATCCCTGGCAGACGGTGTTGAATCAAGTCAAACCAGCTCCCAAACAAAAGGTCAAGCCTTTTACCGTAGCTGAAGTTCAGGCGATTCTGCAGGCGTTCAAAACCGATCGCTATTACCAGCACTATGCCGATTTTGTGGCGTTTCTTTTTGGGACAGGGTGCCGCTTTGGAGAAGCCGTCGCTTTAAAGTGGAAGCATATCGCTGACGACTACTCAACTGTCTGGATTGGTGAGTCTGTTTCCAGGGGAGTTCGTAAGACTACGAAAACAGGAAAGGCCCGGACAGTGACGCTGACCACTAAGGTCACCGAGATGTTAGCGGCCAGAAAACCTACCAGTCAAGACCTGGAAGCATTGGTGTTTCCAGCCCCCAGCGGGAAACCGATCAATGACCATACCTTCCGGCGGCGAGCCTGGAAAACGATTTTGACTGGGCTGGAAATTGGTTATCGGAAGCCTTATGCAACTCGCCATACGGCTATCAGCCATGCGTTAGCGAATGGAGCAAACCCGTTGGCGGTAGCAGAGGAAACAGGGCATGACCCACAGATTTTTTTTAAGCACTATGCCTCTGTGATTCAAAAATCTGCGGTGATGGTTGAATTTTAGTGGGTACACCCTTTTCCGTACCAGGGCTTAACGTCTTTCGCATCTTGATGCAAGTCGATTTTTTCCTAGATCCAAGCTGATGAATGGCACATGCGATCGCGTTAATTACTCAACAAAAATGCTTGCGGGTTAATTTCGGTAATCTGGCAATAATCATCTGCTGTCAGAGCTTGACTCAGAGCCGCATTAAAGTTTCTGTCTGAGGTAACGATTTCCACCATGTAATAATCGGTGCCAAACAGAATTTTGGGTCTTAAATCTGGCTGCCCTAATAGATTCTTGAGCAAGGAGAAATAATTTGGATTACTTAAGGTGAAGGAGATGTCTGCGTAGGTATTCTCATACTCACGCAGGATTTGCTGGATCAGGTAGAGCCAGTTTAGGCCAAATGCGGTTTCTAGCTTCTCTTTCAGGAGTCTTTTTTCTGCTTCTGTTTTAGGCTCCTTTTTGAGCAGCGATTTGATCTCTGCAACAATATGATCGTATTTTGCAGCTTCCGCAGCCGGAAGGGGATTTTGGATATAGTCATCCCAGTCAAAATTTCCGCCCATGTGGGCAAAGCTAATTTTGAGACGCGGGTATTGATTCAGCAAATAAAGATACTGCACTGGATGCCCAAAGAAGCTACAAATCTTTTGTCTTTTCGTGCTGATACGTCTGGGATCGTTTGCCAGATCTTCAACAATTTGAGCAATGTCAATATCTTCAAATTTGCATTGGTTTAGCAATTCTTTGAGCTGATGGTCATCTCCCCTGTAATCACCAATGGCGGAAGCGGTATGAGGAATGATGGGAATCTGATGAGTTTCAGCATACTGGTATAAGTCATCTAATCTGTTGTCATAGG
>JBBIQC010000362.1:1631-5469 GCA_037442585.1 Oscillatoriales cyanobacterium bin_317 | reverse complement strand
CAAGATAGGCATCTGAGAAATCGGTTTTGAGCGTGAGCGCGATCGTAAACTCTTCAACACCTACCGTCGCAAGAAATTTAAGCGGCATTTAATTCCCTACCTGGCGGTCAATTCCCATTCTTTCTGGGCCATTTATCCCATCCTGGGTTGGGGCTTGGGGCTGTTCTTTCATGGCTGGAGCACTTATCAGAACGAAGGCGACGATTACGAAACCAGCTTTCAGGCGTGGCGACAGCAACGGTTAAGTAGATAGAGAAATCTGAGAGCAGATCGATAAATCAGTAGATCGAAAATTAGCGAATTTTGCCCTTCGGCTCCGAACTCGATCCCCCTAAATCCCCCTTAAAAAGGGGGACTTCAAACCGTTTTTGGTTCGGTTCCCCCTTTTTGAAGGCTACTGTGTACACACATCTGAGGATCACAATTTAATTTGGTATGACATCAAGGCTGATTTCATTTAGACGGGAAGTTGAATTGTAAATTCAGTTCCCTGATTAGCAGTTGAGCGGTAAGTCAAACTGCCATCGTGAATTTCTTCAATGATCCTTTGGCTGGTCGCTAGTCCTAAACCGACACCACGCCCTGCTGATTTAGTGGTAAAGAAGGGTTCAAAGATATAGGGGTGATTGGCTTCAGGAATACCAATGCCATTGTCCTTGATGCAAATGGAAATCCTATTCGGTGTTGTTAATTCAGTATGAATGGAAATTTCTGGAACGTCATGACCGTAACCATTTTGATTGATTTTGTCTTCGATCGCGTCGATCGCATTACATAACAGATTAAAAATAGCCTGATTCAAGTGGTCAGGGTAGCCTGTCACTAAGAAACTGTTTGTAAACATATATAACGGGGAAGACACTGAAGCCAACGAATGAGCAATACCTGCCGCGATCGCAAGGTGGAAGCGACGATCGCAGTAATTTGGCTGCCTCTTGTTACTGTTGTAACGAATTTAAGGGAGTGAAAACCGATGCACCCGATCCGGAGACTGGTCAGCTTGTTCCCCTTTTCAATCCCCGCACGCAAGGATGGTGTGATCATTTTGCCTGGATCAAGGCACTGGACTGCTAATGGAAGATAAAACCTGTAAAGCCTTGGTGGATAAGCATTTTATGGATCTAAGTCTTGATCGCCTGAAATTCTTTTTCAGTAAGGGTTTCAGACTGCCACCCTCCTTTTAGAGACCAGTGCCAATATCGAGGATTGGGGAAGCAGGCAGCGTGCTCTTTGCGACTGGAATTGGAGGTGCCTCAAGGTTACAGGCAGCTTTAACCCCTTGAATCAAATCGCGATCAGCAGAATCAACTTCCTATTTATTTCCTATCTTTTCGGCTTATCGTGTTACGAAAATCAAAAAAGCGTCCGCTGCCATCAGGGGCTTATGTAACTCGGTGGCAAAAGTCAGTGTTAGCAGGTCTGGTTCGTTTGTTGGCTCCTTTTCATTGGTCACATTATGCAACTTACCCTTTACTCACTCTTGGCGATTACACCGATCGGGGTGGCATTTTTGCTCCTGGTTGTTGCCAGCCGTCCTGCAACCCAGGCCATGTCCGCTGCCTATGCCGTCACTGTACTGCTGGCATTGTTGGTTTGGAGAGTGCCCTTTCTCCAAGTTGCGGCTTCTACCGTGGAAGGGCTGATTGTCACTCTCGAAATTCTCTACATTGTGTTTGGGGCGATTCTCTTGCTGAATATTCTGCAGGAATCCGGTGCCATTAGCAAAATTCGTCGAGGCTTATTGAGTATCTCCCACGATCGCCGGGTGCAGGTGATTATCATTGCCTGGTTATTCGGTGGTTTCATTGAAGGTGCATCTGGATTTGGCACTCCGGCTGTCATTTGTGTACCGTTGTTTGTTTCGATTGGATTTCCAGCAATGGCCGGAGTGGTTGCCATGTTGCTGATTCAATCTACGGCTTCTGCGTTTGGTGCGATCGGGGTTCCAATTCTGATTGGGCTGAAAAATGGTCTGGAAGGAGATGCCGGGGTTCAACAGGAAATTGCTCGAACGGGAGTTGAATTCTCCGACTACATGGCAGAGGTGGTTGCGAAAACCGGGTTAATTCAGGGTGCGATCGGGATTTTCATGCCGTTGCTCATCATCATGGCAATTACCGCCTACTTTGGGCAGCGACGTTCCTGGAAAGATGCCCTGCCAGCTACTCAATTTGCCCTGTTTGCCGGACTGGCCTTTGTCATTCCCCACACACTCACAGCCGTTTTGATTGGCCCAGAATTTCCGACCTTATTAGGGGGACTGATTGGGCTGGCGATCGTGGTTCCGGCTGCCAAACGCGGCTTTTTGACCCCTAAACAGAAGTGGGATTTCCCCGATCCCAACGAATGGCCAGCCTCCTGGTCTGGAGTCAGTCTTCCTCCACCTTCCGATGCCCCAGCTAAAATGACGGCTTTCCAGGCGTGGATTCCCTATATTTTGTTAAGCGTTTTGTTGATTCTGTCTCGTCTCCGCTTTCTGCCCTTCCAGCGCTGGTTGCAATCGATTCAAATCGATTTTTTAAACATCTTTGGTACGACGGTCAGCATTTCCACCCAACCCCTGTTCCTGCCGGGCACCTTCTTTCTCATGGTGGTGATTGTTGCCTATTTCCTGTACCGGATGGAAACTGCCCAGATGCAACGGGCGATCGCTGGAGCGACGCAAAAACTGGTGGGAACGGCCCTGGCGATCGGAGCTTCGGTGCCGATGGCGAAGGTGTTCATTAACTCAGACGTAAATGGCGCGGGATTAGCCAGTATGCCCCTTACCTTAGCGGATGGAGTGTCCAGCTTGGCAGGGGCAGCGTGGCCTTTTTTTGCCCCGTTTATTGCGATGACGGGATCTTTTGTAGCAGGAAGTACCACCGTCAGCAACATGATGTTCGGATTATTTCAGTTTGGAGTCGCTCAGCAAATTGGGGTATCTTCCTCTCTGATACTCGCCCTACAAGTAGCTGGAGCCGCGGCTGGAAACATGGTTGCGGTTGCCAATATTGTGGCAGCCGTTTCCACCGTTGGTTTGACCGGACGTGAGGGACTCGTTCTCCGTAGAGTTCTGCCTGTCAATTTAATTTACTTAACTGCTGCAGGATTAATCGGCATTCTGGTGGCATTGGTGCTTCCTGATCGGTAACAAGGCAAAAGTCAGCAGGCAGAAGGAATAGCGATTGTTGCTGTAAACTCCACTAACGAACTTGTTTTTCCTTGAAGCGCCCTGTACACTGAGAAGCAAATTTAACTAACCCCTGAAAAATAAAGAAGATCTGGAGGCCAAACTCGATGAACGCGACGGATTTCTTCAACAATTCGCAGGCTCAATTTAAAGAGTTCAGTGAATCCCAGCAAAAGCTGACCGAGTTGTGGAGTGAGTCTCAAAAACAATTTACCGAGTCCCAGAAGCAACTCTTTCAAATCTGGATGGATAGCTTTTCGGGGAAAGTGAGTCCGGCTGATTTCTCTACTAGCTTTGACACGCTACTGACCATCCAGCAAGAGATGATTAACTCAACCCTGAATGCTCAGAAAACAGCCCTTGAACTTGCAATAGAAACCCAAAAGCAATTGTGGGATAGCTATTTTCAAATCACTCGTAAAATGGCTCAGGTAACACCAAAATGAAAACTAAAGTGAAAACCAAAATCGCGATCGCGTGTCAGGGTGGTGGTGCCCATGCGGCCTTTACAGCAGGAGCCTTACAGGCCCTGTTTGAAGAAGGTGTCCATGAAAAGTTTAATATTGTCAGCTTAAGTGGGACTTCCGGTGGGGCACTGGGGGCAACCCTGGCCTGGTATGCCTTGAAGAAAGGGGAGCAGCCCGTTTGGAAGCGGTTGAGCGATTT
>JBBIQC010000362.1:1236-1621 GCA_037442585.1 Oscillatoriales cyanobacterium bin_317 | reverse complement strand
ATATTGGTGGAATGCGGAGGCAACTCAGAAAAAATTACCAAAGATAGCTGGCTGCTGCGCTGGCGGTACAAACAGGGTTCGGCGGTTTACCGGCAAAATCAAGAGGCTTACTCAGCGTATTTGAGAGAAGTGGCTGGCCGCGGGTGGGATAAAGTGGAGGCCCCCAGGAGCAGTTTTTTAACGACTTTGCGATCAAAACTCTGGAGTATACCAGCAAGGGACTCCTACCTCAGTTCAACATTCCTCCTACCTCTCCCCTGTTAAAAAACTGGATGTCGTTTACCACGCTTGGGTTGCGCAGCCGTTTCACCAACTTTCAGGAACTGTTAGAAACGCATATTGACTTTAAGGAAATTGCTTCCTGGGGACCGCTCACTGAACCCCC
>JBBIQC010000362.1:0-1220 GCA_037442585.1 Oscillatoriales cyanobacterium bin_317 | reverse complement strand
AGCAACATTCGGACTGGCAAGCTGTGGATGTTTAACTCGTCCCATGAAGTGATTAAGGTCGAGCATGTGCTGGCCTCCTGTGCCATTCCTAACCTGTTTCCAGCCGTGGAGATTGGTCAGGATGCTTACTGGGATGGCATTTTTTCAGATAATCCCCCGATTACTGAATTGCTGGATCCGAGTGATGTGGGAAATAATCTGCCTCAAGAAATTTGGGTGATTAAACTGAATCCTACCCGCAGAGAAAGCATTCCAGTGGCAGCAGATGACATCCTGGATCGGCGGAATGAATTGGAGGGCAATATTTCCTTATTTCAGAGCCTGCGCAGCGTTGAAAGGCTAAATGAGTTGTTGATGAAAGGAGCCTATAAGGCAGAGTTTCTGGATGAACTTGGGATTCGAGAACCCATCAAAATTCCGCGATCGTTCATCGATTTAGAAGACAAACCTTACTACATTCCGTTTATTGAAATGTCGCCAGAGTTGCAAGACAGTTTGAACTACGAAAGCAAACTCGATCGCAATCCAGAGAGGATCAATCGACTGATTGAAGATGGCAAACAACAAGCACGAAATTTTTTAGCCACACGTTCCTAGTCTCAGGTGGATGGCTGTCATAACAACCATACAGATCTGAATTCTTCAGCGGAAAGAGGGTGTTCTGTAACACTCTACACACAGAAAAGTTGCCCTATAATCCTGAAATCTCTTCTTAATAAGGTTTGAGAAGGTATGACGGCAACGATTGCAGAGTTTCGTCCCAGAATCTTAGCTGAGAGGATGTTTGAGAAGTCGCGATCGCCCTGCGTAGGGGCGTGGCATGCGGCTTCACCGATCGCTAATATTAGTTCCGAGGAATTGACGATGCTAACAGAATTGCAAAAGCGCAAATTAATGAAGCTGTTTTCTATGTATGATGCAAAAAATTTAGGTGTTTTAAAGCTATCTGATTTTGAACAGTTGGCCCAGCGATTGGCAGATTTACGAGGATGGAAGGCTGACACCCCAGCTTATGAAGAAGCCCTCAACCGATATGTCCTGCTCCAGTGGAATCGGATTCGTGCCTTCATTCAGCACAAACTAAACCGTCTTCCAAGTAACCACATTAGTTTAGAGGACTGGTTAGCCTATTACGATATTATTTTGAATGACGAAGCTTACCAGGCTGGACAGTGCAAAGTTATTGATGCTCACCAATAGTGGTATCAATCTGTTGAATC
>JBBIQC010000361.1:3790-5470 GCA_037442585.1 Oscillatoriales cyanobacterium bin_317 | reverse complement strand
GGAATTACGACTTCCTTCATTCTGATTTTTCTACCGATAAGGTGACACGCTCCCGGGATTAGCAGTCGGTCAAACTATTTTCTTGGATTTTGAGTACAAAGATGTTGGGGTTCTTGAAACGCTCCTTTTACGGCCAGATTTGTAAAATCAATGAGTTGAGAATCGGTTACTCTCAGTAGGGGAAAGATTTAGACAGCTCTAAGAAATTAATTAACTTGGTATTACGAAATTTTCCTCTACTTCAGCCATTCCTTATTTAACACTGCGATTTTAGAGATCCTAAAATTCCTTGAAGCTTCAAGATCTAGGTGAAGAGATCTGAGCAGCCTTGAAGCACTCACCCATATGCTAGAATCGCGGCAATCCTCTAAGGCCAACATAATGATATCACTTACAGAAATTGAAGCCGCCATTGCCCAGCTTCCCGAAGCTGAAGCACGCCAACTTGCAGTCTGGTTGCAGGATTATCTGGATGAAAAGTGGGATCAACAGATTACTTCTGACTTGGCAGCAGGCAAATTGGATAAACTCATTCAACAGGCAGAATCCGATATTGCAGCAGGACGAGTGAGGGATTTGGATGAAGTCCTTCGCAACGCCTGACTTCTGGAATGCTTACGCTGCTCTTTCACCTGAAATTAAGCAACAAGCCCGAAAAGCTTATAGCCTGTGGAAACAGGATCAGTTTCATCCATCGCTGCATTTTAAGAAAGTTGGAAAGAACCTTTGGTCAGCCAGAATATCCGGAGGGTATCGCGCACTTGCCTTAAAAAAGGGTGACGATTACTACTGGTTTTGGCTCGGCCCACATGATGAATACGAAACGCTGATTAATTGAACGCCGCTCAGCTTGTTGGCAAGGAAGACAACTTCTTGTTAACCCGTCAATTTTTTCAGGTTGTTATAATCAAATCCATATTGAGCGTTGAGGCTATAGTAAGTTGAACACGCTGGTTCCCTTCAGCCAAAACCCTGAAGCGTCTAATGAAGCCAATCAGACTGAGCGGGTCTCTCAACTGTTGCAACGATTCCTAGAGCAGCATCAAGGGGATGAGGTCTGCCTGCGGGATTTATTTGATGCGATGGGAGATCGGGCCTTTGCACCCATCCTGATCCTTTGTGCATTGCCTCAAGCCGTCCCCCTGCCCGTTCCTGCAATTTCTGCCCTGGTTGCGGTGCCCCTGATGCTGGTTTCTGGTCAGTTGGTGCTGGGATTTGAACAACCGTGGTTGCCTGATCCAGTAGTAGATTATCGCTTCAAACGAGAGCATTCTGCACTGGTTCTCTCTGGTGCTATCTCTCTGCTGGAAAAGCTGGAATCCTTTGTTGAACCCCGCTGGCCGTTCTTTACCAGCCCGGAAGCGGAACGGGTTGTGGGTGGGGTTGTGTTGCTGCTCAGCGTTATCCTGGCTCTGCCTATTCCGTTTGGCAATTTGCTGCCCTCGATCGCGATTGTGCTGATCTGTCTGGGCTTGATTGAAAAGGATGGATTAATCATTGCTGTCAGCGCGATGGTTGCTGGCATTACTCCCGCACTTTTGTTGTTATTTGTGTAGGGTAAGTCCATTTCCAGAGAGGAATTTCTTGCATGAGAACGTGCCGTTGGATGAGTTGCGATCGCATCCTCACTGAACCAGAACAGGCATCTGTAAAGTGTCCCAGCAAGTAGAGATTGCCATT